>CACXDY010000381.1 GCA_902766505.1 uncultured Prevotellaceae bacterium | reverse complement strand
GCCACGAGATATCGTCGCGAACTGGATCTCGACCATGCCATCTGCCGCGATGAGTACTGGAAAAACGGAGTACATTTCCACCGCGAATACTTCGCATCAAACCCCGACCATTGCATCGCCATACGCATCAGGGCGAGCCATCACGGAGCCATCAACTGCGACATACGACTGGGCGCTCAAGTGCCACACCGTGTGAAAGCCAGCAACGGATGCCAGCTGACCATGACAGGGCACGCCATTGGCGACACCGACAACAGCATCCACTACTGCACACTGATGAAAGCCGACAACGAGGGAGGAACCACCTACACCTCTGACTCGACCATCCATGTGCATGGTGCTGACATGGTGACCCTCTATATCGTGAATGAGACTTCATTTGCTGGTTTTGACAAACATCCCGTGACTGAGGGAGCGCCCTATATCGAGCGCGCCACCGACGCTCTTTGGCATCTGCAAAACCTTGATTATCAGCAACTCCGTTTGCGCCACTACCAAGACTACGAGAAACTCTTCTCACGTCTGAAGATGCACATCGAGGGAGCCGTGGTTGACAGTCTACGTCCCACCGACCGGCAGTTGCGTGACTACACCGCTCAAGGCGGTGGCAATCCCTATCTCGAGACTCTCTACATGCAATACGGGCGCTACCTGCTCATATCCTCGTCGCGAACCCCCGGAGTGCCCGCCAACCTGCAAGGACTGTGGACACCCCATCTCTACTCTCCATGGCGAGGCAACTATACCGTTAACATCAA
The DNA here is from genome assembly GCA_902766505.1 of uncultured Prevotellaceae bacterium. GTDB lineage: Bacteria > Bacteroidota > Bacteroidia > Bacteroidales > Bacteroidaceae > Prevotella. The sequence continues at coordinate 8,155 of CACXDY010000381.1, read as the reverse complement.
CTTAGAGGAGAACTACTGGCCCGCCGAGGTGGCCAACTTGCCGGAAATGGTGATGCCTCTCAACGGATTTATCAGCGCCTTAGCCGAGAACGGACACCACACCGCCCATAACTACTACGGCATCGACCAAGGGTGGTGCTCATCGCACAACTCTGACATATGGGCTATGACCAACCCCGTGGGCGAGAAGAACGAGAAACCCGAATGGGCCAACTGGAATATGGGCGGCGCATGGTTGGTCAACACTCTTTATGACCATTACCTCTTCTCTATGGACAAGGATTATCTGCGCGGCACAGCCTATCCCCTGATGAAGGGGGCCGCAGAATTCTGTCTGGCATGGCTCGTGGAAGACCCCAATCACCCTGGCACGCTCATCACGGCGCCCAGCACCTCGCCCGAGAATGAATATATCACCGACAGCGGCTACCATGGCATGACCTGTTATGGTGGAGCAGCCGATCTGGCCATCATCCGCGAACTGTTGATTAACACACGCGACGCCGCCTCTGCCTTGGGCATCGACGATGATTTGCGGCGACAGATACAACTCACGCTCGACCGCCTGCGCCCCTACCAGATAGGCAGCCGCGGCAACCTGCAAGAATGGTATTACGACTGGCGCGACGCAGACGAGCATCACCGCCATCAGTCACACTTGATAGGGCTCTACCCCGGACGGCACATCACGCCCGCCAACCAGCCCGGACTGGCTCAAGCCTGTGCTAAGACGCTGGAAATCAAGGGTGACGAGACGACAGGATGGAGCACGGGATGGCGCATCAACCTTTGGGCACGATTGCGCAATGCCCGTCAAGCATATCACATCTACCAGAAATTGTTGACCGCCGTGGCTCCCGAAGGCGACAGGACACCCAACTACCAACATGGCGGCGGCACCTACCCCAACCTGATGGATGCCCACCCGCCATTCCAGATTGACGGCAACTTCGGCGGTACGGCCGGTGTGTGCGAGATGCTCATCCAGAGCGACGGCACCCACCTCGACTTGCTGCCCGCCCTTCCCGAGGTCTGGCGCGACGGCGAAATCAGCGGTCTGCGCGCTCGTGGCGGTTACACCGTGGCGATGAAATGGCATGACGGACAACTGACCGAGGCCACCATCCGCGCCTCGCAACCCGGTTCACTCATCGTGCGGTGTCAAGGCAAGACACGCGCCATTAAGTTCAAACGGGCCGGGAAGAAGAAAATAAGTTTCCCCCGTACCATCCCACAAGGAGGGGAACACTAATTGAGCGTCACTATTAATCCCTTCGGAGGTTGCCCCTTCGGAGGGATTCTTATTGTTCATTTTTTCGTGAAATATTTGCATATATCAATTATGATTGGTAAATTTGCACAACTAAACGTAAAAAACGAACACTTTTATGAAAACAGAAAGAGAACGTCTCTTTGAAATCACCGTACCTCAGGCTAAAAGCATTGTCAACAACGGCAGTTTTATCGATAATGACCTGTTGATGTTTGACAAGTTCGAGGATGTGCCCATCCCCTCAGAGCCCTGCCGCATCCGCTGCCTTTTTGTCGCCCTCTGCATGGAAGGTACGGCGCAGTACAGCGTCGACACGAAAGAACGGATGGTGAAAAAAAACGACGTGATTGTCATCAATGACGGCCAGGTGGTGGGCAACTACATGCTGAGCCGCGATTGCCGTGGCATCGCCATCATGGCATCGAACAATTATTTCAGCGAAATCATCAAAGAGGTGCACGAGATTTCCTCGCTTTTCCTTTTCGCCAACACACATCCCGTCTTCACCCTGAAAGAGGAAAAGGTGAAAACATTCTTAGACTATTTCCATCTGATACGTGAGAAGACCGACGATGCCGACCATCACTTCCGCAAACAACTGGTGACGGCGCTACTGAAAGCCATGATTTACGACATCAGTAATGAGATCTACCATTTGCAACAGACACGCGACCCGATCAAGACGCGCGCCGAGGCCATCTTCACGGAGTTTATCAACCTGGTGAAGATAAATTTCCGCAACGAGCGACGGGTGAGTTGGTATGGCGAACAGATGTGCATCACCCCGAAATACCTGTCGGAGACCATCAAGTCGGTAAGCAAACGCACGCCCAATGAGTGGATAGACAACTATGTGACGTTGGAGATACGTGTGCTGCTGAAGAACTCATCAATGAGTATCAAAGAAATAGCACAGGAATTGCATTTCCCCAACCAGTCGTTCCTCGGCAAGTATTTCAAGGAACACGTCGGCATGTCGCCCTCGAAATACAGGAAAACATTCTAAAGCCTCACCCCGGCCCCTCTCCAAAGGGCAAGGGACTTTATCTGCAGACGATAAACCAGTAGAATTAGCCAGACAAATCGATTATTGAACACTAACACATCAACCATTATGAAACGATTTATCTATATTGCCCTGATGATGCTTATACCGGTAAGCATCACGGCTCAAACCTACAAAAAAGGCACAAGGAAAAGAGCACGTGTCGTAAATGTGCAAAGTAACGCTAATAAAGTCAATCAGAATTCGAGAAGCATTGGAAATGCCGGCACCAAGGAAGAAAGTGATAAAGTATATGAATTTGTGGAAGAATTGGCATCCTTCCCCGGCGGTCCTGCCAGCTTGAACCAATGGCTTGCACAAAACATACGTTATCCTGCCATGGCGAGAAACAACAACATCCAAGGACGAGTTACTGTATCTATAATTATAGAAAAGGATGGCAGCATTTCTAAAGCCGAAGTGGTTCGCGGCATTGATCCCAGCCTCGACAAAGAAGCGATACGTGTAGTCTATGCCATGCCTAAATGGAATCCCGGAAAACAAAACGGGAAAATTGTCAGGTCTAAATATACGTTACCTGTTAACTTCAAACTTACGAACTAATCACGTAAGTTATTTCGGAAAGGAATTAGAATAATCATCTAAAAACAGAATAAGAATTTCTGACTTAATTATTCTAATTTCTTTCCGGTTCTGTTTTCAAGAGTTCTTTTGCCGTAAGTGTCAATTCATTGTACCATTCTTCGCCAAAGCGGCGGATGAGAGGTTCTTTCAGGAATTGATAGACACGCAAGCCCATTTTTTTGCCCAACGCCACGGCATCACGACACACATCCCAACGGTTATAGTTCAGTCCGACATAACCGGCAGAGAGTTGTTTCTCGCGTATAGGATAGAGTGCACAACTGATGGGTTTGCAATATGTAGTGCGCCCCGCACGATAGGCTTTTTCCAACGCACACAGGCAGCAACCGCCCTCATGGCAAGTGAACACACAATCCTTGCCGCCGACAATACTCGTGACCAAGTCGCCTTCACGGTCGGTGTATGCCACGCCCTGACGGTCGATTACCGACTGCGCCGATGCGGAAAGGTCGGGCCAAACTGTCTCAAGCGCATTTTCTATCTCGGCTATCTCGTCGAGCGTGACAGGCGCACCGGCATCTCCCTCCACACAGCAGATGCCGTGGCAGGCGGAGAGGTCACAACAGAACATCTCAGTCAGGATGTCGGGCGACAGCAGCACGTTTCCTACTTGAATGATGGGGAGCATGAATTCTGGTTTGAGATTTGAGATTTGAGGTTTGAGGTTTATGATTACCCCGTTCTCACGGTAGGCACCGGGGCTCCGTCCCTAAAGCCTCGAGGTATTCTCTTACCCCTCCCCTTTCCCGGGTGGGTAAGACTCTACCACTCAATCGGGGTCATGCCGTGGTCGATGAGATAGCGGTTGGTTTGGGAGAACTGGTGATTGCCAAACCATCCGCCGCGATTGGCAGAGAGGGGTGAGGGGTGAACCGATTCAAGCACAAGGTTTTTCGTTTTGTCAATCATATAACTCTTGCCACGGGCATATCCACCCCAAAGGAGATAGACGAGATGCTCACGCTCGGCAGCAAGAGCGCGGATGGCGGCATCAGTAAATGTCTGCCATCCCAATCGCGCATGACTGTTGGCCAGATGAGCACGCACAGTAAGAGTGGCGTTGAGCAGAAGCACACCTTGTTGTGCCCATCTCGTCAGGTTTCCCGTGGTAGGGATAGGAGCACCTACGTCGTCGTGTATCTCGCGGAAGATATTTTGCAGTGACGGCGGGAAAGGCACCCCGTCTTGCACGGAGAAACTCAATCCGTGAGCCTGTCCGGGCTCATGATAAGGGTCTTGCCCGATGATAACCACCTTTACATGATCGAAAGGACAGAGGTTGAACGCATTGAAAATCAGTGAACCGGGAGGATAGCAAGTGGTGCTGCGGTATTCCGACCTGACGGCCTCGGTAAGCCGAAGGAAATAGGGTTGCTCAAACTCTTTGAGCAACCGCTGTTTCCAACTGTTTTCTATTTTGACGTCCATGGGCTTTAGGGGCTCTATGAATATCTAGGGTTTCTAGGGAAGCCTAAGAAAGTCTAGGATTTCCCGGGATTCTTATCAATTATCTGAGATGAGGTTTTCGCCAGTCATATCGGCGGGTTGCTCCAAGCCCATGATATGGAGAATGGAAGGAGCGACATCAGCCAAACGGCCGTTCTTCACACGTGCGCTATTGTTGTTGGTCACATAAATGAAGGGCACTGGGTTGAGTGAGTGTGCGGTGTTGGGGGTGCCGTCCTCGTTGATGGCGTTGTCGGCATTGCCGTGGTCAGCGATGATGATAGCCTCATAGTCGGCGGCTTTGGCTGCTTCGATGACATCATGCACACACTGGTCAACCGCCCACACGGCTTTTGCGATAGCATGATATACGCCCGTATGGCCCACCATGTCGCCATTGGCGAAGTTGACCACGATAAAGTCGTATTTCTCAGTTTTGATGGCCTCCACGAGTTTGTCTTTCACCTCATAGGCGCTCATCTCGGGTTTCAGGTCATAGGTAGCCACTTTGGGCGAAGGCACCAGGATACGGTCCTCATTCTCATAAGGCGCTTCACGTCCGCCGTTGAAGAAGAAGGTGACATGGGCATACTTCTCTGTCTCTGCGGTGTGCAACTGTGTCTTGCCAAGTTTTGAAAGATACTCTCCGAGGGTGTCCATCACATTCTCCTTGGGGAAGAGCACATGCAATCCCTTGAAATTGGCATCATAGGGAGTCATGCAGTAATATTGCAGACCTGGTATCGTCTTCATGCCCTGCTCCGGCATATCCTCCTGGGTGAGCACAGTGGTGAGCTCTTTGGCGCGGTCGTTTCTGAAATTGATGAAAATCACCACATCGCCTTCCTTGATGGTGCCGTCGACGGTCGCATTGTTGATGGGTTTGATGAACTCATCGGTCACGCCCTCATCATAACTTTCCTGCATGGCGGCCACCATGTCCGTGGCTTGTTTGCCCTTACCTTCCACAAGCAGGTCGTAGGCTTCCTTGACGCGGTCCCATCTCTTGTCGCGGTCCATGGCATAGAAACGTCCCACGATGGAAGCAACTGCGGCGTCATTGGCCTGGCAGACATCGGTAAGCTGGCGGATGAAGCCGATACCGCTCTTGGGGTCTGTGTCGCGGCCGTCCATAAAGCAATGCACGAAGGTGTTCTTCAGTCCATACTCATGACCGATTTCCACGAGTTTGAAAAGATGCTCGAGAGATGAATGCACACCACCGTCTGAAGTGAGACCCATCAGGTGAAGGTTCTTTCCAGTCTCCTTTGCATAGGAATAGGCACTGACAATCTCCGGATTTTTCAGGATGGAGTTGTCGCGGCATGCCATGTTGATTTTCACGAGGTCCTGATAGACCACTCGGCCGGCACCGATATTGAGGTGTCCCACCTCAGAATTTCCCATCTGTCCGTCGGGCAGTCCTACATTCTCTCCCGAAGCCTGCAACTGTGAGTGAGCGCTGACAGCCGTGAGATAGTCCAGATAAGGAGTGGGTGTGCGGAAAATCACATCGCCTTCTCCCTTTTTGCCGATACCCCATCCATCGAGTATCATCAATAATGCTTTCTTTGCCATAATTTTGTATGTTTACTAATTGTTTACGTGTTCCATCAAGCGGACGGTCCGCTTTTTCCGTGCAAAGGTAAGCATTATTCTTCACATTTCATCATGCCCGACGACATTTCATAAGGTATAAAAACAAAAAACCCCTCCAAAGGAGGGGAATCATAGCTGAAACAATTCAAGTTATCCGATTTCGATGGATCTGGCCACCTTCACTTTTGTTTCCTCAATCTTAGGCAGAGTCACAGTAAGAATACCGTCGTTGACCTTGGCACCAATCTTGTCCTTGTCCACATCGTCGGGCAGAATCAGTGTCTGCTCATATTTGGTGTACGAAAACTCGCGGCGCAGATAGTGCATCTTCTCATCCTGCTGCTTAGTGTCCTCTTTTTGCTCCATCTTGATGATGAGGTTGCCCTCATCGTTGATGTTCACATAGAAATCCTCCTTCTTCAAGCCCGGGGCAGCCAATTGCACAATGCAGGTCGACTCATTCTCCATCACGTTGATGGCTGGGGCGGTTGTGCACTGTTTGGTAGCTGAAAGACCTACATTCATCAGGTCGTTGAAAAGTTCTGGCAACCAGTAATTTCTTTGCATTTGTCTCATTGTTTTAATCTCCTATCATTTAGTTTGTGAATAATTGTCTTCTCTTGCGACGGCTCTCAAACAGCCGTACGCCTATATAGATGCAACCATCATACCAACTGAGAAAAGCGTGACAAAATGGCAGCTTTTGGTGACAATTTGTCAAAAACCGGTTCTCCCGAGGTCTTTTTCACCGTCATCTATCCCTGTAATTGATGGAAAAACGCTATTTTTGCAACCTACATCCGGGCGCAAGCCCCTCAACCATATCATCATGAGCAATTCCAACACCTATCCCTTAAGAAAAATCAAGAGCCGCGTATCCATCGCCGCCCTTTTCCTTCTATCCATCACCACCTGCTGCTGCGCCGGAAATGCCCAGGGCGGCGGCAACGGCATTGACTCCACGGCTGTTCCTCAACGGCATGAGGTGAGCCTCCTCTTCGGAGGCGACCTGATGCAGCACGAGCCTCAAATCAAGGCAGCACGCACAGCATCGGGCCAATACGACTATACCGGTGTGTTCGACTACATGGCTCCAGAAATCAAAAAGGCCGACATTGCCATCGCCAACTTCGAGGTGACACTCGGAGGCCCTCCCTATAAAGGGTATCCACAATTCTGTGCACCCGATGAATACCTCCAGGCTGCCATCGACTGCGGATTCGACGTGCTGACCACCTGCAACAACCACAGCGTGGACACCCGTGGACGAGGCATCGACCGCACCATCACCATGATGGACTCACTGGGCGTGCGCCATTTGGGTACCTACCGCAACCAACAGGAACGCGACAGACTTTACCCGTTTATCATCGAGCACGACAGCATCCGCATCTGCCTGCTCAACTACACTTACGGCACCAACGGCATCCCCGTGCCCCAACCTTATATCGTCAACCTCATCGACACAACGGTCATTGCCCGCGACATCGCCAAGGCCAAGGCCATGAATCCTGATGTGATTATCGCTATCCCCCACTGGGGCGACGAATATGTGCTGCTGCCCAACAAAGGACAACGTGAGTTGGCCGACTGGCTCTTTGCCAAAGGTGTGGACCACATCGTCGGCGGCCATCCCCATGTCGTGGAGCCCATAGAGGTGCGTGGAGAAGGCCAGGACAAACATCTTCTGGCTTACTCTCTCGGCAATTTCGTGTCCAACCAGTCACGGCCAAATACCGACGGCGGCACAATGGTGAGGATGACATTAGTGAAGGAAAACGGCAAGACATGGCTCGAGGACTGCGGCTACAACCTGTATTGGGTGTCGCGCCCCGTCACCTCGGGTAAACGCAACTACCGTGTGTTGCCGGCCTCCTACCCCGACGACAGCCTCAACGCCATGGAGCGGACCAAACGCGCAACCTATCTGAAAAACACACGCGACCTGTTCTCCAAACACAACAAAGGTATAGAGGAATATATGGTGGAGTAGTCAACCAGCTACTCGAAGACAAAACGACGCACAGTGTCAACTTCCCTTGCCACAACCTTACAATCACCCTCGAGGGAAGCTTGGAATACGTAGACGACAAGCTCTGGTGCCACTTTGCCGAGGTACGTATTGCGAAAATTTTCGCAATGAAAATTTTCGCAATGAAAAATCGTTGATTTCTTGCATGTTATGG
>CACXDY010000380.1 GCA_902766505.1 uncultured Prevotellaceae bacterium | reverse complement strand
TCTGATGCTGGCGTTGCTTGCCCTCACGGGATTCGTAAGCAGCTGCTCAGAAACCGAGGATATCGTTTTCGACCATGAGCGTCAGCAATTCGAGACGCGTGCCGACCGCATCCTGCTGGAGTTCATCGCTCCTTTCGGAACTACCGCCGATGAGGAAATCTATATCGTTGGCGCTTTCAATGGCGACAGCACAGCAATCGGACAGGAACAATACCTGCTCACCAAAGCTCCTAAAAGCGATGTGAAATGGGGCATCTACCTTGATCCCAATACTTTCGTGGGTGGCAAAACCCTTTCCGACGGCTACCGCTTCTATTCCGCCACACAGGGCATGGAGTTCACCATCAATGGCGTGGCTGCCAACCATACTGAAAATCCAGGTTTGGGTGCATTCTCCAATGTCTGGGGACAGCGTTGGGAAGCCTACTACTGGGCAGGTGGCGAAGCACCGGAGCCCGAGCATAACGGATTCTGTGTTTATGTTGATGACCAGACGGGATGGGACGCTCTCACACTCTATATGTGGGGCGATGTCAACAACCTGAATGGCGACTGGCCAGGCATGGCTGTGACAGGTACATGGAAACATGAGGGCGTAACATGGAAATACTTCGACATGGGTGCCGAGAACACCGGATTGGTGGAGCATCTCATCTTCAACAATGGTGGCAATGGCGTGCAACTGCCAGATTTCGATTTCACCATCGACCGTAACATCTTCTTGAGAATTACTCCTGACGGTGTGGAAGAAGTGGGACTTGAACCTTCTGTGAGACATGACGGGTATGCACTGTTCGTACTCAATGAGTCGAGTCAGACAGACCTTGCCCTCTATGCATGGGGTGATGCCGAGGCCTTCGGCGGATGGCCAGGAATGGCTCCCACCGGCACTCAGACCATCAACGGACTGGAATACACTTATTTCGATATGGGTGAGGCCAATACGGGTCTGCAGCTCCATCTTATCCCCAACAACAATAACGGAGGTGTACAATGGGAAGGCGATGACCTGTTCTTCACCATCGACCACGACATCTACGTGCGCATCTTCGATGGTGGCTATGATGTAATCGATGCCAACTATCAAGGTGGCGGCACCCCCGAACCTATTCCCACCGGTGGAAAATACAATCTTTATGTGAACAATATGACAGGATGGGATGCAATCGCCATCTATGCCTGGGGTGAAGGATTACCTGAACTCTTCGGTGATTGGCCGGGAAATAACAGGCCTGAGACTGCTACCTTTGCAGGTACCAACTATCTCGCATTTGGCTATGAGTCGCAAGGTCAGGAGTATCATCTCATCTTCAACAACAATGGTGGTGGAACACAGTTCGACGGCCCGGTCATCACTACAGGCAATGACTTCTATTACAACGTGACCGCAACGGAATGCAAGGACATTACGCACAAAATCTACGTTGATGACCAGACTGGTTGGGATGCAGCAGCTATCTATGCCTGGGGCGATGGTATCGCCGAACTATATGGCGAATGGCCAGGCAAGAACGTCTATGGTACAGAAACCATCAGTGGAGTAACCTATAAGGTGTTCACCTTCCCCGCAACGGGTCAGGTCTACAACCCTATCTATAACAACAATGGAGGAGGCTCGCAGTGCGACGGTCCTGCCATTACGCTCGACAAAGATTACTTCTTCACTATAACGGCCTCAGGCTGGACAGCGAAATGAGAAAATTTTCTATTATAATATCCCTCGCCACCACGCTGCTTTTGGCAGCGTGTGGCGGAGGTTCGCCCGACACGTTCAATAATACGAAACCGGTAGGACCGGAGAACCGTATTATCTACCAATTAAATATCGGTGCGTTTACGTCTGAAGGTACGTTTAAGGCTGCGCAGGGACAGTTGGCTCGTCTCGATACTTTGGGGGTCGACATCCTCTGGCTGATGCCCATCTATCCGAGAGGAACTACCATGAACAGTCCATATGCTGTAATGGACTATAAGACGGTCAATCCCGCTTATGGTACGGTGGCCGATGTGAAGGAATTTGTCAAGGCGGCACACGACTTTGGCATGAAGGTGTGGCTCGATTGGGTGCCCAATCATGCAGCGCTGGAGAACCCATGGGTAAAAGAACATCCCGAGTATTTTACGAAGGATGCAAAAGGACAGATGATTCATCCGCATGGATGGGGAGACGTCTTCGAACTCAACTATCAGGAGAAAGGTCTTGTGGATGCTATGAACGGTGCGCTCCATTTCTGGATTGACGAGTGCGATGTGGATGGTTTCCGGTGCGACTATGTGAGCAGTCCGACTATTCCGGTGGCCTATTGGCAGAATATCATTGCCGAACTGAAAAGCAAGGGAAAGATTATCGAGATGCTGAGCGAGACGGACATCAGCAATACAAACAACCTGCGTATCGACTCTTGTGGCTTTGACTACGATTATGCCTGGGATTTCCAGAGCGACTTGGCTTATCATTTTGGCAGTGAGGGCACCCAGGCTGATTCGTTGAAAGCAATCTGTGAGAAATTCCTGAAAGCTTCGCAGGCTATCAAAAACCGTCGTATGGTCTACCTCACCAACCATGACCAGAACTTCAACGATGGAGGCCACACCCTGAAGGACTTTTATGGCGACAACCGCTATCTGCTCACCGTGCTGGAGTTCACCTTCTATGGCATGCCCCTCATCTACAACGGGCAAGAAATCGGTGACCCAGATACGCTGAACTATTTCACCGACGCAAAAGTGAAAT
>CACXDY010000379.1 GCA_902766505.1 uncultured Prevotellaceae bacterium | reverse complement strand
TTCTACCTTATAATAATAGGTGTTCTGCGGTATCAGGTTTGGTAACTCACACCATGTGGTGCCTGCGGCAAATGTGAACACATCTGCATCACTATAATCGGAGTTCTCACTCACTGTCACGGTCAGCTCGCTGTTGTTCTCTGGCACCGGAATATACACGCTGTGCGGATGATCGAGCGGCGCCGGCTTTCCCACGTTGTAATAATCTATCTTCGAAGGTACACTGCCGTCGTAGGCATATGTCACTTCGCTGAGGTAACTTCGGGCTCGCCAGTTCTCCTGATTCACGGTGAACGACATGTTCTGCCAATCTACTGGTGTGTAAGTGGGTTCTGCCGCAGCTCCGTCTGAGCGGTTAACAGTGAAAGTAAAACCATTGAAAGTACCAACTGTGGCTGCCCCTTCCCACATCACGGGAAGGCTGTCTGGCTGTGCCACCTTCACCATCACATCATTCACGGAAAGGGTCTTGGTGGCATCTACTGTGACAAAGTATGGCTTGCCGGCTTTTATGATGGTAACAGGCACGAGCTGACCTACTCCTTCTGTAGTCACGCCAGCCAAGATATATGCGTTAGAAAACGCGGCAGAGGTCTGTGTGGCATCAAGGTCAAACGGCAGACACACCTTGTTGTAAGTACCTGCATTAAGAGTGACCCCAGTATTTACCGTCGTTGCCCGAGTGTCATCAGCTGGAAGTCCTTGGGTGAGATCTACCGGGATGTCGGTCACACCGTAATAAAGACGGAAATTGTCGAAGCATAACCAGTTTTCATTAAGTCCGTTCTCCACTTTAATGCCAATAGTGAGGTCGCCGTCAGATGCAAGGACATTGGTAACCTGATTCCAGTATTGGCCGATGCCGAATGCGGCAGCGGTAGTTTCCTTGGTATCGGACACCATCCCCTGGAGGGAACCACCTGCATTGCCCGCCAGACGTGCAGGCTTGAATCGTGGCTGGTCATAAAGGTTGCAGGCTGGAACTGAGGCACTGCCCAAAACGAGATACCCCTTCACCTCGTCCTCACCTCGCTGATATGCGGCTACGGCTTTCTGCCAACTTTCCGTACGGTAGTTGGATTGTGCCTTCAGCACGTAGGTTCCGGCTGGCATATTTGGAAGGGTCTGGGTGAACGAGGCATTGGTATGGTCATATAAATCAGCAACACCTGTAGAGCTGTAGCGGACTTTTGCTGTAGCGGTCCAGCCGCTGGTGTCTGTATCCAAGTTCGGGTTTGTGATGAGCGAAGTGATGTCGAAGCGGATAGAAGCATTGTCCTGATCCTGCAGCACGTCACAAACAGCTTGCCATACTGCCGATTCGTATGCGGCAATGGAGGCTTCGTCAGTGCACTGGGCTGCAATAGTAGCAGGATCCAACAAATCGTCATAATCACCTCGGTCTGAAGCCTGATCTATTATAACGTCATATTTGCCATGCCATCTTTCAACAGCCGCGTCTATCAATGCATCAACTCCAACAGGAACATCTCCATGCAGGGTGGTTGAAACACGTTTGCCCCAGTCGTTGGCACCATAAACAATTGCCTCCTTACCCACGTTGTGCAGGCAGAACGTACCTTCAGCCGGTTCGCCCGCTGTCCAGATGTGAGCCATCATGCCGCTTGGCAATAGCATTAAAGCTATCATTATACATATTAAGTTCAGTCGCTGTTTCATTGTCATTTAATTAGTTAAGTATTAACGGGTTCTTCTAAAAATTAGTTTTTTTATTATTTCATGGGTGCTCTATTGTGCTTCGACACTTTACGTTTCTTAGCGGTATCTTTGTCCTTTTACCTTGAACTATAGCTTGCTATGTTTCTGCGGCTACAAGAACAAATCTACTCGCTAATAAACTGTAAATCGTCTGAAGCTAATTTATAGAACTACCCTAATATGTTTTGTATAGAATTTTGCTCCAAACAAAAACCGCTTTTCTTGGCATCATTATAAATGCAAATTTAGTCATTTTTTATTAAAACGAACCTTTATAATAAAAAAAATATTGGATAGTCGCTGTTATTGATGATTTTGATATTATTTTTTTTACTGTTGGTATTTTTTCGTACCTTTGCAGAGTCGAAGGGGACTCCTTGGGTGTCTTGTAGGGGTATCGAGAGCACTTCGACTTACACCGCCAGAGGACGCATCAGTACTAAATTGCCCCGTGCTTCCTGTGAAGGCGGTATTTTTTTTGTCTCTATTCTTACGTGAATACCTCCCAGTCTCCGAAATACTCTTTAAAAGATTTTCTTCGTACGACAATCCATTGCTCCGGCAGGCATGGAATATGATTATCTTGGGAATATGTTTGGTCGAGAGAAATATTTTCACTATTTTTGTCTGCGGATAAAGAATCATTTTTGTCATTAGGAGTAGAAAGTCGGTTGCTACCGGGTGCTGACGATGCTAACTCTTCAGTACGGCTGATGGGTGAAACTCCGCCACCCAATGACTAGATGATTTTTTACCAGAAGCAGGTGATAGCGGTTGAGTTAAGACATTTTGCAACTCATTTTGCCCCGTACTCCGTAATGATTCATCTGCTTTTGAACGAACGGTTGACGGATGAGCTTGTAGTCCATCGGATTAGAGGCTTTGGGCGTCAGCCTGTTTCTCTGAACAGGTGAGAGAACCGCAGGAGGCATTTGCTGCCAATTCGGTGTTTCGCCTGTTCTCTTTTTTTTCTTGAGTCGGGTATGATATATGTTCATTTGGTCACCCCCGCCCTCAAATACAGAAAAAGCCGCCCGGAAGCGGCTGATAACTTTGAAATTAAAGCTTGAAAAAGGACGGGTGTGTTATATCAGGGATCTGGCTTACCTTACCAGGACTTGCTTACCCTTGTGGCTCGGGAACCTTGGTAAGAGCTTCACACATCATCAGGTTAATCAGCAAATATAATGACGTGCCGTCATGGTGTCGTCCACAATTCCATGGCGGATCTGTTACGTTATGCCTACTTTTTCATAGTGTGTACCTTTGTGTTCGTACTAACCTGTGACAACACTCCTACGCATCCATCGCCCATTAATCAGTGCAAAGTTAAGTTTTTTTACAAAACAAACAACATTCTTCTGTTTTTATAAGAATGAGGTCTGGAAAGATATGTGATTGA
>CACXDY010000378.1 GCA_902766505.1 uncultured Prevotellaceae bacterium | reverse complement strand
CGGCCGTTTCGACAACAAGTTGGCGAAGCCGACCGACGGACTCGACACCAACCAGCTTGCCGTCAACAATCTGAATGCCAATCTCCATGGGTTGCGCTACAGCGATGACGGGATAACCGTCGATGTGAAATCCGTTTCGCTCAAGGAGAAAAGCGGTTTTCAAATAGATGATTTCTCGGGCAGCATCGCCCTCGACTCCACCCGTCTACAAATCCCCAATGCGAAGATCCAGACCCCGGACTCAAAACTGACCGCCAGCATCGACTTCGACCTTAACACCTTCGACGAGCAATCACCCGGGAAACTGGATGCCGACATTGATGGAACTTTAGGCAAACAAGACATCATGCGCGTGATGGGCGGCATGCCCACCGATTTTGTCCGCAAATGGCCCAATCAGCCCCTCAGCATTAAGGGCAGAGCCAACGGCAACATGAAGCGTATGAACCTCAAAGGGATGAACATCTCCCTCCCCACCGCCCTACAAATGAAAGCCGACGGCTATGTAGCCAATCTCGATGACCTCGACCACTTGAAAGCCGACCTCAACCTAAAAGGCACCACCCACAACATCGATTTCGTCACAGCCCTGCTCGACAAGGAAATCGCCAACGAAATCAACATCCCCCGCGGTATAGGGATAGACGGCAATTTCAAAGTCAACGGCCATCAATACGGGGCCAATTTCACCGCCACCGTGGGTGGAGGAAAGGTGAAAGCCCTGGCAGCCTATGATGCCGACAAAGAGAAATACTCTGCCACCATTGATGCCGACAAATTCCCCTTGCAGCATTTCCTTCCCAAGATGGGGCTCAGTCCGTTGACCGGGCATATCGAGGCAGACGGACAAGGCACCGATTTCATGTCGCCGTCGACCACCTTGCGGGCCAAAGCCGACATCCGCCAACTTCGTTACGGTCAATATGACCTTGCCGGCATGAAAGGGGATGCCACCCTTGCCCACGGAAAACTCAACGCAAAAGTCAACAGCCATAACCCGCTGCTCAACGGCGACATCAGTTTTAACGCCCTCATGAACCAACAGCGTTTGAAGGGTACCTTTATGTGCGACCTCGCCAAGGCAGACCTCTACCGTCTCCGCATTTTCGATGAACCTTTGACTGTGGGAGGTTGTGCCCATCTCGACATCGACACCAACCTGAAGGACTTTTACAAAGTGAATGGAGATATCGATGGCTTGACGGTGAACTTCAAGGATGCCGTTTACCGTCCCGAACACTTGACGATGGACATACTCACACGGCGCGACACCACCTATGCCCATGTAGACTGCGGTGATTTCGAACTTGACATGAACGGCCGGGGAGGTTATGAGAAGATGCTCAGCCAATTGGAGCGCCTCACCGATGAGGTCAACCGGCAAATCAAAGAGAAACGTTTGGACCAGGCACGTATTCGTGAAAAACTCCCCGATGCCAACATCTACATACACAGCGGCAAGGAGAATTTCCTCGTCGGCCTGCTCGAGAAGGAAGGCTATAGTTTCCAACAACTGGATTTAGATTTGCGTTCCTCCCATACAAAAGGACTCAACGGCACTCTGAAGGCCGAAGGACTGAGTGTCGACAGTATTCTGCTCGACAACGTACATTTTGCCATCAACACCGACAGCACAGGTTTCAAATACAACGGGGAGGTTGTCAATGGTCCAGACAATCCCCAATACACTTTCCGTGCCCAATTTGAGGGCGACCTGCTTGAGCGCGGCACGTCCCTCCAAGCCAAACTATTCGACAAAGACAACAAACTCGGTCTGGACATTGGCGCTCAGGCAGAGATAGAAGAAGCAGGTATCAGAGCGCACCTGACCAACGAAAAGCCTATCATCGGCTACATCCCCTTCACCGCCAACAAGGGCAATTACATCTTTATGGGGAATGACAAGCGTGTGTCGGCCAATCTGAAACTACGGTCGGACGACGACATGCACATCCTGGTCTATACCGATGACAGCAATGAAGACGTGCTGCAAGATGTCACCATCAGTTTGGGCAACGTGGATTTGGCGCGCATACTCTCCATTCTTCCCTACATGCCACAAGTGAAAGGTATCGCCAACGGCGACTTCCACGCTATCCAGACAGAGAACGACCTGTCGGTATCAAGCCAGATGACAATCAGCGGGCTGAACTATGAGGGAGTCTCCATGGGAGACCTCGGAGCAGAGTTCGTCTACATGCCTAATGATGACGGCACCCATTTCGTCGACGGTATATTGATAAGCAACGAAGAGGAAGTGGGCACTGTGAAAGGCACCTACTCCCCTTCCGGTGACGGGACCATAGATGCCGTCATTGGCCTCCAGCGGTTGCCACTCGAATTGTTCAACGGTTTCGTTCCCGACCAGATTATCGGTATCAGAGGATTTGCGGAAGGCGACCTGACCATGAAGGGAAGCCTGAACAAGCCCGACATCAACGGTGAACTGTATCTTGAGAGCACCTATCTGTTGAGCCATCCCTATGGTATAGAGATGCAGGTGGCCGACGACCCTGTGCGAATCGTCAACAGCAACCTGCTGTTTGAGAACTTTGAGGTGTTCGACCATCAACGCACGCCACTCAACATCTCTGGTTATCTTGATTTCTCCAATCTCGACGCCATGAAAGTCGACCTGCGGATGCTGACCAAAAATTTTATGTTGATAGATGCCAAAGAGAATCCCAAATCAGAAGCATTCGGAAAAGCATTCGTCAATTTCATGGGAACAATGCGTGGGCCGATAGATGAGTTGGCCATGCGGGGAAGACTTGACGTGCTTGGGTCCACCGATATGACCTATGTACTTCGTGACTCACCATTGACGACCGACAACCGGCTTGATGAACTTGTGAAATTCACGAATTTCAACGACTCCACCGAGGAAGTCATCACCCGCCCACCCCTTTCAGGTTTCAGCATGGATTTATCCATGAACGTAGACGAGAGTGCACACATCCGCTGCGACCTCAACTCCGACCACAGCAACTACATCGACCTGACAGGCGGCGGTGACCTTCGGATGCAGTACAACAGCGTAGACGACATCAGGCTTACCGGGCGCTATGTGCTCAACGAAGCCGAGATGAAATACTCGCTACCGGTCATCCCGCTCAAGACGTTCACCATCCAGGAAGGCAGTTATCTCGAATTCCGCGGCGACCCCTATAACCCCGTGCTTCATATCACAGCCACAGAGAGCCGCAAGGCCACTGTGGAAAACGAGGGCGGTGGCACACGAAGCGTGAACTTCACCTGTGGTGTCATTATCTCACAGACTCTCAACGACATGGGACTTGAGTTCACCATTGATGCCCCCGAGGACATCGCCATCAGCACCGAACTGGCCTCCATGAGTCCAGAGGAGCGTGGCAAGGTAGCAGTCACCATGCTGACAACGGGAATGTACTTATCCGACGGCAACACAAGTGGATTCACCATGAACGGTGCGCTCAGTTCGTTCCTTCAAAGCGAAATCAACAACATTACGGGCAATGCCTTGCGCACTCTCGACCTGTCGATTGGTGTGGACAATGCCACCGACGCCTCGGGAGCCATGCACACCGACTATTCCTTCAAGTTTGCCAAGCGGTTCTGGAACAACCGTCTGCGCGTGGTTGTGGGTGGAAAAGTGTCGACAGGCGCCAACGAACAGATACAGAACCAGTCGTTCCTCACCAACGTCATTTTCGAATACAGGCTAAGTGCCACCTCCAACCAATATCTGAAACTATTCTACAACCGCGACTCCTACGACTGGCTCGAGGGTGAGATTGGCGAATATGGTGGAGGTTTCCTCTGGCGCAGAAAACTCCAGACTCTCAAGGATATTTTCAAATGGAAAAACGAGACCACGGTGATGCCTCCCATGCGGGCAACCATCCGCCGCGACAGTCTCACCACCGACAGCATATCAAGAAACCGACATGAGAATCCATAAGACAGACCTATCCGCAGTGCTCCTCGCCGCACTCACGTTGCTCATGTCGGCAGCGTGTACCACCAGCAGTATCATCCCTGAGGGTGACAAGCGCTATACGGGCATCAAGGACATCACCTATACCAAGCATGAGAAGAACAGCCATTCCATTATGACGCAACAAGAGGTGGAAGCCGCCCTGAGTTGTCCGCCCAACGGCAGTTTGTTCGGGAGCAGCCGTTACCGTTCGCCCATCCAAATACGCCTGTGGATATGGAATGCCTTCTCGAATAAGGAAAGCAAATTTTCGAAATGGCTCACGAAGTCCTTTGGCAAGGCTCCTGTGCTGATGAGCACGGTGAATCCGGAACTCCGTGCATCGGTGGCACAGTCCGTTCTCGTATCACACGGCTATTTCAACGGCACCGTCACCTCAGAGGAAATCGAGAGCAAGAATCCCGTGAAAGCCAAGGTGAGTTATCATGTCGACATGGGACGTCTCCACACCATCGACAGTCTGCACTATGGGAAATTCCCTCCCGACGCCCAAGCCCTTATCGACAGCACATTGGAAGAATCCCTGGTAAAGGCCGGCGATCCCTTTGACGTGACCACCCTCGATGGAGAGCGCAACCGCATCTCGTCGCTTCTTCGCGACAACGGTTATTACTATTTCCAGCCCGGCTATGCCTCCTATCTGGCAGACACGGTCAATCATCCCGGCATGGTAAATCTCAGGCTGCAGATGGCCGACAGTCTGCCCGACAGAGCCCTGCGCAAATGGATAATCGGCAAGATGAACATCAGTCTGCGCAAGACGTTTTCGGAACAACTCACCCAAAGCATCAGCCGCCGCCGCTTCGCTGTCAATTTCAGCGGTAAGAAGTCGCCTATCCGAATGCGGGTATTGATGAGGAACATCAAACTCCGTCCCGGGCGTCCCTTCTGTTACAGTGATTATATTGAGTCGGCCAACAAGTTGGCTTCCAATGGTATTTTCAGCAGGGTGGACTTCAATTTCACTCCCCGTGAGACGCCCCCCGACTGCGATACCCTCGACCTCAATCTGAACTGCGTGTTCGACAAGCCCTATGACTTCTATGTGGAGTCCAACCTCAAAGGCAAGACCACGGGATTCCTTGGTCCCCAACTCATTGTGGGTCTCTCGAAGCGCAATGCCTTCCGTGGTGCGGAGATATTGGACATCAACATGCACGGTTCCTACGAATGGCAGACCGGTCACATGTTCGACGACACAGAATCCCGCATCAACTCTTACGAATATGGAGGTGATATCTCTTTGGACTTCCCCCGTTTCCTCAAGCCATGGGATTTCAATGAGAAACGTCGCAGGCGCCGTCCGCTTGTCCACGCCGTAACCCCTGAGCGCACGATCATCAAAGCCTCGACCAACATGGTGAACCGCTCCGGTTTTTTCAGGCGCCATATTGTATCGGGTGAACTCACCTACAAATACCAATACAGTCCATTCTGGACCAACCAGTTCACCCCGCTGTCGGTAGAATACAACTACATGAACAGCATGACTGAAAAGTTCTATGAACTGCTGCATGAGCATCCCTATCTGATGGCCACCATGCTCGACCTCTTTATTCCGAAAGCAAAATATATCCTCACCTACACCAATGCATCCAAGAGCCACAATCCCGTTTGGTGGCAAACCACTTTTAGTGAGGCTGGCAACGTCATGTCGTTAGGTTATATGGCCTTAGGCAAGAAATGGGATACGGAGAACAAAAAATTCATCCACAATCCCTATGCGCAATTCCTAAAGGTAGAGACTGAATTCACCAAGACCTGGCTAACCGGTGACCATAGCACCTTGGTAGGCCATGTGGGTGCAGGTGTTGCCTGGGCCTATGGCAATTCCTCGTATATCCCCTATACAGAGCAATTCTGGGTAGGCGGTGCCAACAGCATCCGTGCGTTCAATGTCCGCAGCATAGGCCCAGGAAAATATCATTCGATGGATAAGCGCTGGCGGTTTGTAGAGGAAGTGGGCGACCTGAAACTTCAAGCCAATATAGAGTACCGTCCGCGTTTGTTCGGCAATCTTTACGGTGCTCTGTTTGTTGACGCCGGCAACGTATGGAATATGCGCGACAATCCCGACCTGCCCGACGACCAATTCAAGATAGGAAACGTGTTGGACGAGATGGCAGTGGGCACGGGCATCGGCTTTCGCTACGACCTTGACTATTTCGTGATTAGAATAGACTGGGGTATCGGAATACACGCCCCCTATGACACAGGCAAGCGTGGCTACTTCAACATGCCATCATTTGGTGATGCCCAAAGCATCCACCTCGCCATCGGCTATCCCTTCTAATCAAACTTCTAATACCAGTCCCTCGTCCGCCAACACCGTATTGGGGAAGATAGCCTGTGCCTCGGCCAGCAAGGGTGACTCATCCTTGTAGCGTGCGCTATAATGTCCGAGCATCAGTCTTTTGGCATGAGCATCCTTAGCCACCTGTGCAGCCTGTGCAGCAGTACTGTGTGCATATTTCTCCGCCAAAAGCCGATATGGTTCTGTATAAGTGCTTTCATGGTACAACAAATCTACCCCATCTATCAACTCATGAAGATTCGGTAGATATTTCGTGTCGGAACAATAGGCATATTTTCTTGGAGGCAGTGCTTTTTCCACCAATCTCTCATTGGGTACGCAATTGCCATCCTCATCCACCCAGTCGGCACCGTTTTTGATGTCGTTGATTCTTGAGAACGGGATTTTGTAGAAGTCCACCATGTCACGCTTGATGTGAGGCAAGGTAGGTTTTTCGGAGAAGAGGTATCCACAACAAGGTACGCGGTGCTCGAGAGGCAACGTAGAGATGACAACCGCCTTGTCCTCATAGACAACCGCCGCCTTAGTGGTATCCACGACATGGAACAGCACGTCATAGTCGATGGCCTGCCCCCATGCCTCCATCATACACTCAAACACCGGTTTCAAATCACCCGGTGCATATACATGCAGCGGCTGTTTTCTCCCAGCCAGTCCGAAAGAGCAAATCAGTCCTATCAGCCCCAGACAATGGTCGCCATGTATATGGGAAATAAACACGGCTTGTAGTTTGGAAAATCTCACGTGCGAGCGCCTGAGCAGCACCTGTGTACCTTCGCTGCAGTCCATGAGGAACACCTTCCCCCTCATCTCTACCGCCTGGGCGGACGCATGATGTCTGAGGGTCGGTTTTGCGCTGCCACATCCCAGTACATGCACCCTGAAAGGTTCCATCTACAGTTGGCGTTTATAAGCAAAGATACCTTTATCGTTTTCCAGATAAAGGGAATCAGGTCCGAGATTCACGATATCAAAAGTATCTTTTGACAAGATGAGTTTTCCATTAAGAATTTTCCAGGAAGTATAGGGATTGGTTTCGGCCGACACATTGGATTCCACTACCCCACCGTCCTTGATTTCGAAGTTTTTGTCAAGGCTTGTCCATCGTCCCAAGAGTGTGGTGACATTGATGACTTTCTGCGCGAAATTCTCCTCCTT
>CACXDY010000377.1 GCA_902766505.1 uncultured Prevotellaceae bacterium | reverse complement strand
CTAAAAATGATGCCAAAGTCGCCAGTACGAGCTCTGAGAAGCAAAAAGAACCCCTGAATGTGGTAACAACTGCTCCTGACAGCGTGACTTTGAGTGGCAGACCTATCTTTAAAGTGCAAATCGCAGCTAATTCTCAGTTGATTCCCCTTAATAGTCCAGTTTTCCATGGAGTGGAGAACATTGATACTTATCAGGAGAACAATATGGTGAAATATACGGTGGGAGCCACCACGAATTATGAGGAAATCCTCGCTTTAAGAAAGCAACTGTTGGACAAGTTCCCACAGGCTTTTATCATTGCTTTCAGGGATGGATACAAAATAGATATGCAACAAGCCCTTCGGGAATACAAAAAAAATAAAAATAAGTAAAGGATGAAAAGATTTACGAAAGAAATCAAGATTGCTTTGGTTGCCATTGTTGGATTAGTTCTCCTTTTCTTCGGAATGAATTATATGAAAGGTGTGTCAATCTTCTCTTCCGACAATACCTATTATATAAAATTTACCAATATCAGTGGCCTGGCTCCCTCATGCCCTATCATGATGGAGGGGTACAAGGTTGGAACAGTCAAAAATATCCAATTCAATTACGAAAAACCTGGGGATATCATCGCTGAGGTCGGCATCAACAGCAGCTTGAAGATTCCTGAGGGAACAACGGCTGAGATTTCCAGCGACTTGTTGGGGAATGTTCAGGTTGACCTGTTGCTGGCTGACGCAAGTAATGGTGTCCTTCAGCAAGGAGCGTTCATTCAGGGAAGCCTCAATGCTGGCGCTATGGGGAAAGTTAAGGAGATGATTCCAAAAATCGAATGCATGTTGCCTAAACTTGATTCAATACTCGCAAGTGTCAATTATATTTTGGCAGACCCTGCTCTTCCCAACACCCTGCATAACGCAGAGGCCGTCACAGGCGACCTTACAAAGACAACGGCTCAGTTGAATGGACTGATGGCTGAACTCAATAAAGACGTGCCTGGCCTCATTGGAAAAGCTGACGGCGTTCTTTCACAGGCTGGTAATGCTATGGGAAATGCCACCACGCTGACGGACAATCTGTCTAAACTCGACCTCGAATCTACACTGAATGAACTGAATGCCACTCTCAACAATCTCAAGACTTTCTCTGAGGCTCTCAATGACCAAAATGGTTCGCTTGGCAAAATACTCAATGACAAATCTCTATACGACAATTTGAACCAGACGATAGCTCATGCTGACTCTTTGGTGGTCAATCTGAAAGAAAACCCCAAAAGGTATGTGCATTTCTCTGTTTTCGGGAAAAAAAATAAGTGATTGATATCTAATAGATGTCATTTTTCAAAGGCTTAAAAAATCACACAATATAATTGTAAAATAGAAATTGTCTAAATAGAAAGGTGGGTATAATTCACTTTATTCAATTCATCGAAAGTCCTAATAGTTAATAGTTTCCACCTTCTCAAGGCTTGTTGTCTGGTATTTGTTCCTCTTGTGGTGTTATTCGTATAAAACACAAAATATCAGTCACTTTCAAAAATGCAAATGTAAAAATTTTTTCACTATTTAATGAACACGTGTAAATGTCATTTAAATAGTGATTTACATCGATTCGTTGAAATTATAATAAAATGTGGGTTTGGTTTTAACCTAAAAAATTGCGAAATTTGCATTCGAATTAGAAACCGAGGATTATACCTGACACACCTTTTCAAAATCGTAATGAAACTAACATCAGCACAACTCTGGGAACAAAGCCTGAAACTCATTAAGGGTAATGTTACGGAGCAACAATATAAAACATGGTTCGAGCCTATTGTCTTCGAGTCTTACTCACCGGCTACGATGACAATAGTTGTTCGGGTACCCAGCCCATTCGTGTATGAGTACCTCGAGGAGAACTTTGTTGATTTGATTGGGAAAGTGCTGAAAAAGAATTTCGGGAGTAGTGTCAAGTTGGCTTATCGCATCATCACTGATAAAACCAATGATGTCGACATGGTGGTGGAATCCGAAAATTCGGAAGATAAGGTGGAGAAACCTCAACCTCAAAACCGGGCTAATCAACCATATTCTGCTTTAGATAGCGCCCAGCATCAGAAAATAGATCCTCAGTTGAATCCGATGCAGACCTTCGATAACTTCATCGAAGGCAACAGCAACAAATTGCCAAGAGCAGTCGGACTCTCTATCGCTCAAAATCCATCCTCTACACAGTTCAATCCTATGTTTGTCTTCGGACCATCGGGATGTGGAAAAACACACCTTATTAATGCGATTGGCATGAAGGTGAGAAAACTGTTTCCACAAAAGAGAGTCCTTTATGTGAGCGCCAGATTGTTCCAGGTGCAATATACTAATGCTGTAAGATTTAATACACTCAATGATTTCATCAACTTTTACCAGACTATAGATGTCCTCATTGTTGATGATATACAGGAGTGGCTCACAGCACCAAGGACTCAAGACACCTTCTTCCATATATTCGACCATCTTTTCCGTACGGGCAAACGTATCGTTCTTGCATGCGACAGACCTCCTGTGGATTTACAGGGAATGAATGAAAGACTGGTTACTCGTTTCTGCTGCGGACTCATTGCTGAGTTGGAAAGACCAAACAGGCAATTATGTATAGACATCTTGCACCACAAAATCCAAAAGGATGGGTTGCATATCCCTGATGATGTGGTCAACTTCATCGCCGAGAATGCTTCAGGAAGCGTGAGGGATTTGGAAGGTGTGGTCAACTCGCTGATGGCTTATTCTGTGGTTTACAACAGACCGGTTGACATGGTTCTTGCTGAAAATGTCATCAAACGGGCAGTCAAGATTGATGACCAACCGCTTACCGTTGACGATATCGTGGAAAAAGTATGCTCTCATTTCCATGTGTCACCGGAGGAAGTCAACGGCAAATGCCGAAAACGGAATCTGGTTGAGGCACGGCAAGTCTCCATGTATCTTGCTCAGAAGCATACCAAACTGACTGCTTCTCGAATAGGAAAATTGGTGGCGGGAAGAGACCATTCAACTGTCATCCACAGTTGTGAGAAGGTAGAGGAAAGATTGAAAATGGATGACGCATTCTGCCAAGTCATCACAAAGATTGAAAATTCGTTCAAACTAAAAAAATAACTTACTTGCATTATTAAAAAAGGGAGACTGTAGGGATACAGGCTCCCTTTTTTGGGTAGAGAAATAGCTTCCTCCCAGAAAAGATAAAACGCACCTGATCTCACGATCAAGTGCGTCACTATAACTTACTAAAAAATTAACTCAAAGATGTCGAATCTCTCGATTGGACTCGATTCCATAATATGCAGGAATCTTAGCGAAAAATATTTGTTTCTTTGTTGTTTCTATCTATCATCATTAAGGGTACTTTTTACAATTATACCCTATAAGTGTTGCAAATTTAGTCAGATTGAAATGCTTTTCCAAATAATGATACTCATAATCGTCGAGTGTTAAATAATATTAACAATGTGCGCGCAAACAATTTGTCCTATTAGGAACCCACAGATTCTTGTATCATCATTTTCCGCCATTTTCTATAGCCCAAAATGGCTATGACGACATATAGGGCATATAGACTGGCCTTGAAAGGTATGTCCTTATAAAAATAGAGGGCTGAAGTGACTACGTCTACTACAATCCAGATAAGCCATTGCTCCAGATATTTTCTGGCTAATGCCCATATTCCTACAAATGACAAGGCTGTGGTGAAGGAATCAGCGATAGGAACACGGGAGTCTGTGTACGTGACCAAAAACCAGTAGATGGCGCCCCAGATGCATAGGGTGAGAATCGTCCAAATGTACGCCAAGCGAATTGGAAAATGGGTGATAGGGATGTAAGGGGATTCTTTTTTTTCTTTTGAGTTTTTCCTCAGCCAGTGATATAGTCCGTAAAAGGTCATTCCCAGAAAATAGAGTTCCATCCCGCAATCGGCATAAAGTCCTTTCTGGTAATATAAAACAATGTCCAGACTTTGCATGAAGAAACCTACAATCCAAAGCCAGATACTTACACGATACTCGAGCAGGATATAAGCGAGCCCGAGTATCGTGGTGACGATGTCCAACCAGTGGTTGGCTATGAATTGCGACATGTTCTTTAAAATTTCAGTGTGATGTTGCCCATGGCTGTGAAACCTGCCATGGGAACAAATCCTATCTGATAATAACGGTTGTCGTTGGGATGCCCGTAACTATCACAGATGGCTGAGTAGACCCATCCGCTGCTGGCGTATCGACGGCCGAAAATGTTGTTGAGATTCATCCCGACAGTAACTTCTTTGAGCCCCAACGCTTTGCTTACCTTTGAGGTATAGCTGACACTGAAGTTGGACGTGCTGTAACAAGGCAAAGAGCGGTTGATGTTCTCGGTGTTGTCCAAATATTGACGGCTGACGAAGTTGGTGTGCCACACAGCTAACCATCCGCGATGGTGAAGTTTGATGAAGCCGTTGAGAATGGTCGAGGGAGAAAAAGCCAGTGTTGATTTGTCATAATGGATGGTTTGGGTGCCATTATCCCAGTCTTCCACCACTTCATCGAAATCTTTGATCTTGTTTTTACTTAAAGCTGCATTCCCTTCTATGGTTAACCATGATGTTAAATCTAAAGCAGCATTTGCTTCTATACCCATGCGGTATGAGTCTTTGATGTTGGTGGTCAAGGCTTCACCAATATCACTGACGGCACCTGTCTGTACGAACTGATCGGTGTAATCCATATAGTAGAGGTTGATTCCGACACGGACTTTGTTGCCTGTAAAGTAGTAACCTGCCTCATAGTCCATCAGTTTCTCCGGGTTGGGGGATGGGTAGCTGCCGTTGTCCGTGAAGTTGTTGCGTTCCGGCTCACGGTGGCTATTGGATAGTGACGCATAAACATGGTGGTGGTCTGTCTTATAGCTGAGTCCTCCTTTGACATTGAGAAAATGATAGGTCTTGTCGATATCTATTCTCTGGTTGCTGAAAGAACCATCTTCGTTCTCGTAAAATTTGTCATTGATTCCATCGGTCTTGTAGAATACGTGTCGGCTTTGAATGTCACCGAAAATGCTGAAATGATTCCAAAAACGATAGGTCGCCTTGATGAAACCACTGTAATCTCCCTTGTTGGCATCTGAGTCATAGTATTGGTAGTGTCCGTTCTGAAGCAACTTTTGGCTGAGCTCTTTGTCGGCGATGTAGGTGAGATATCCAAAATGGTTGCCTGAGAATTGCTGAAGGGAGAGCATGCCGGCGATGTCCAGACTTTCGCTTTTGTAGTTGGTGCCCAAAATGGCTCCATAGGTGTCTTGTTCAAGGCCTTTTTTACGTACGAAATCTGTCCGCTTCAGTTTCTTTCCTTCTGAATTGATGAAATTGAGACCGAATTTGCTGAGTTTATTGTTGTATCTGAACTCGTTGTAATACCCAAATCCATGTGTGTAGTGAAGGGTTCCCGATGCACTGAAATGATGGTTAATGTCCCATACTGCTGAGAGAATGTTATGGCTTTGCCAGAAATTATCTGTAGCTTTGGGCCAGTAACTGCCGTCCGACATCTGATATCTGAACGTCTGATATTTCCCTTTTGTGTCCTTTAGGGGATTGCCTTCATTGTCATAGTCCAATGTCTCATATAGGGTGTTGTATCTTCCTAGACCTGCTTCGTATAAGTCTTTGTAGGTATGAATGCCGGTTTGGGCACCATAGGTGCCATCCATGAGCGAAAGGTCGTTATCACCAGCTGTCACACCATTCCATGCCTGACCCGTTTTCTCGAAGTTGCCGAAATTCTTGTAGCCTATCACTAAATTGTCGTTTACATAACGCAAACCACCATAATAACTGCCCGAATGGCCTGCAGTTCCGTGGATGAAACCATCTGTGTTGGTCTCATTATACGCTCCGTCCAATACTATATGATCCCAAAGCAAACCTGTTGTGAACGAACCGCCCAGATGATAGGTGTTATAGGAACCGTAACTGCCTGTGAGTTCGAGGGAGGGCTCTAAGGCTGCAGCTTTTGATGTCAGGATGATGTTGCCTCCAAAGGCGCCGTCTCCGTTAGTGGAACCACCGGTTCCTCGCTGGATTTCAACACCTCCTAAAAGTGAGGAATAACTGTTCATGTTGGCCCAAAAAACACATTGGTCTTCTGGGGAGTTGAGGGGAACTCCGTCAAGGGTGACATTGATACGGGAGTCTCCTGCTCCACGGATGCGCATGTAGGTGGTTCCTGTTCCGAGTCCATTTTCGCTCCAAGCAAGAATACCGGGCGTTTGGGAAAATAGGAAGGGGAGTTCCTTGCCTGTTTGGGAGAATTTGCTTAACTCGTCCTTCTTAATCTGAGTAAGAGCATAAGGTGCGTCTTTGGGGGCCTTGATGCCCTTGACCACAACTTCTTGTAGTTGTTCCAATCGCAACGAGTCTGTGGATTGCGACCATGCACTGCTCATGGGCAACATGGCAGTACACATCAAAATGAGTGCCTTCATTTACCTTAAAATATAAACATACAATAAGGGGGAGAAAAAAGTACATTGCCTACGCCGGCATTATCCGGATCAGGTTGGAGGGTTTAATCTCAGCCCATCAATTGATGAGCACCCCTTGACTTGCATTTTGCAAACCGATGCAAAGTTACTGCTTTCTGAAAATAATGCAAAATAAAAAGTTAATTATTTGACTTCGAGTTGATTTATATCAAAAAGGGGCATGTCAATACTTATGACATGCCCTCTTTATGATACGATTTGTCCATTATCCCATTACCACTGTGACTTCGTGGCTTCCCGGTTCGTAGCGGATAATATTGCCTTTCACTTCTTGACCGTCTACCGAGATGCTGAGCACTCCCTTGCTCACTCCTTGGGGATTGGTGATGAGTATGCGGTATTCAGCATCACGGAATTTACGTTTCACTGAATACTCCTGTGCCGTCTGGGGCAAGCAGGGGTCGATGAGAAGTCCGTCATAGTCGGGCTTGATGCCAAGTATATATTGACTGACAGTGAGCCACATCCAAGCTGCTGTGCCTGTGAGCCAGCTGTTCTTTCCTTCTCCGGGACGGGCTGCATCCTTGCCTGCTACCATCTGACAATTTACGTAGGGCTCCACCTTGTGTAGCGTGCTGTATTTTTCCTCTACATACGAGGGGAGTATCTTGCGGTAATGGTTCCATGCGTCATCGCCACGGCCTGCCAGGGTCTCACCAATGATTACCCAGGGATTGTTGTGGCAGAAAATTCCAGCATTTTCCTTGTAACCCTCTGGATAACTGCTGATTTCTCCGTACTCATAGATATATTTGGTGAAGGCGGGATTGTTCAGCACAATACCATGCTCGCACTCCAGATATTTCTTCACAGAGTCGAGTGATTTCTCTACCATTCCCTCTTTGGCACCAATTTCAGCCATGGTACACCATCCCTGACTCTCTATGAATATTTTTCCTTCCTCATTTTCCTGTGAACCAATCTTGCGGCCATAGTAATCGTAGGCACGGAGATACCATTCGCCATCCCATCCATATTGCTTCACGGCTTCCACCATGGCGTCAACATGTTTCTGGGCTCTGATGGCTTCTTCTTCCTCACCGATATGACGGCAGAGTGAGATGTACTCATTTCCCGTGACAACAAATAATCCGGCTATCATCAGACTCTCTGCCTTTGAACCTTCAGTCTTGTTCTCCGTCGTTTGGAAAGACTCGTTAGGATCCCATGAGAAACAGTTGAGGTTGAGGCAGTCATTCCAGTCTGCACGGCCAATCAAGGGGAGTTGATGAGGACCGAGATTGTTGATTACATGGTCGAAGGATACACGGAGATGCTCCATGAGCGACACTTCGCTGCCTTCTTGATTGTCGAAAGGAACTAACTCGTCGAGAATAGAGAAATCACCGGTTTCCTTGATATAAGCAACGGTACCGAATATCAACCAGCAAGGGTCATCGTTGAAACCACCACCAATATCATTGTTTCCGCGTTTGGTGAGGGGTTGATATTGGTGATAGCAACCGCCATCAGGGAATTGGGTGGAGGCAATGTCGATGATTCGTTGACGCGCACGCTCCGGTATTTGGTGCACAAAACCTACCAAGTCTTGGTTGGAATCGCGGAAACCCATTCCACGTCCGATGCCACTCTCAAAGAAAGAGGCTGAACGCGACATATTGAAGGTTACCATACATTGGTATTGGTTCCATATATTGACCATGCGGTCAAGTTTGTCATTACCTGTGTCTACAACAAAGATGTCAAGCAGCGAGTCCCAATATTCATTTAGGGCGCGGAATGCTTTGTCTACTTTCTCTGTGGTGTCAAAGTTGGCTATGGTTGCTTTGGCTTTGGCTTTGTTGATAACTTGTGGAGCTATGAATTTCTCGTCTTGTTCATTTTCTACGTAGCCAAGCACAAAGATAAAATCGCGACTCTCTCCAGGTTGAAGCTCTATCTCGATGTAATGGGAGGCAATGGGGCTCCAACCGTGTGCGTGGCTGTTGCGGGGACGACCCTCAACCACTGCATCGGGTGTCTCAAAACCATTATATAAACCGACGAATGACTCTCGGGCGGTATCATAACCGTCGATGGGAACATTGACGCTGTAATAGGCATAGTGGTTGCGGCGCTCACGGTATTCAGTCTTGTGATAAATCACGGAACCCTCGATTTCCACTTCTCCAGTTGAGAAGTTGCGCTGGAAATTCTCCATGTCGGTGGCGGCATTCCATAAACACCATTCCTCAAAGGAGAATAGTTGCAACTTGCGGGGGGCTGTCGTGGTATTGGTCAAGGTTAGTTTCTGAACTTCACACCAACTCTTCAGCGGAACGAAAAACAAGACATTTGCCTCGATACCGTTTTTGCGGGAAAGAAGACGGGTGTAGCTCATGCCATGATGGCATTCGTAAAAGTCAAGAGGAGTCTTGCAAGGTTTCCATCCGGGATTCCAAATGGTATCGCCGTCTTTGATGTAGAAATAACGGCCTCCATTATCCATGGGGACATTATTGTAGCGATAACGGGTCAATCGGCGGAATTTTGCATCCTTATAGAAGGAATAGCCTCCTGCCGTATTGCTGATTAGCGAGAAAAAATCCTCGTTGCCAAGATAGTTGATCCATGGCCATGGGGTCATGGGGTCGGTGATGACATACTCTCTCTTATCATCGTCAAAATGACCATATTTCTTGTTCGTCATAAGTAATGTGATTGTGTTTAATATTTACGTTCTTGGTATAGTTCTGAATAGGGGTCCATTGTCGTGCAAAGTTAATGATTTCTTGTTTAACTGCAAAAAAAATGACCATCTTATCCGAAGAAAGACTACGCCTTTCTTCCCTGATAGAATGATGCTTGTTGTTCATGCCAAAATACAAGGATGAAGAAGTCTTACTCGCACAAACAGGTTATCAACCGTTGGCTCAACCTTTAAATCGGCTTTGTAAACGATGAAAAAATTTGATTATTCTTTAAAAAAAAGAAAAAAGTGTGCGGTTTTATAACAAATACCATTTTTGTTCGTCTCTATTATAGAGGCGCAAAGTTGCCTGTCGGTCTCTGATGCCGACATGATGAAACCTATTATAACCTATTGTTTGTTTTATTTGGAGGATTGGAAATGAAATTATTCAACGATGCTAAAGCATATATCAAAGATTTGACCAGCTTAATCTGGAATTATATTCTCAATCGTGACCTTTATCCAGCTAATGCCAAATTGGCTGTTCAGCCTGAAATAATGGCAAATGTCATTGACGACCCATCGCAGTGCAGATATTGTGATTTCTATGACCTCAACCTGCTGATTAGTCATGATGGAACAGGGAACCCCCAACCTAATATGTTGGCTATACAGAATGTAGCCAACCGCTATTTCTAAACAGACATTGGTTTATTAGGACAAACTACGACAAAATCGATGTGAAATATCCTAAACTTTTGTTTATTTCTCACCATATCATCTTTATAGTTTGCATATTTCAAAAAAAAATGCCACCTTTGCATGACGTTTTCGAGACAGCATGCTTTTCTTTGGATATGTAACAGTGAAAAATGCTGTTGAACTATTGCAATAGAGATGAAAAAATTACTTTCAACTGCCGTTCTTCTGGCATTTTGCTTTCATGCCTTCGCGCAAAGTGGTATTAATTCTCCATACAGTCAGTATGGACTTGGCTCTTTGTCTGACCAGGCAACAGGTTTCAATGTTGGCATGAATGGACTTGGACAAGGTTCCAGAGAGGGCTATCAGGTGAATTCCCTTAACCCTGCTTCATATTCTTCCATCGACTCGCTTACTTTTATCTTCGATGTGGGAATGTCTGGACAACTGACTAATTTCGAAGAGAATGGACGGAGAAAAAATGCTAAAAATGCATCCTTTGACTATGTTATAGGTTCATTCAGGGCATTTAAAAATGTGGGTATGGGATTTGGACTCTTGCCTTACTCACGTTTGGGATATTCTTTCCAAGGCACTTATGATGTGAATGACGCCAATTCCACCACGTATACGAACTCCTACACAGGAGAAGGTGGCTTTAGGGAAGTATTCCTCGGTATAGGATGGCAGATTTTTAAGGGCTTTTCCGTTGGTGTCAATGGAGGGTATCTGTGGGGGGATTACAACAAGTCGATTGTTAACAGCTACAGCGACCAATATGTGAATACATTGTCTAAATATTACTCTGTACACGTAAATAGTTACAAGGTAGATTTTGGTACGCAAATTTCTATTCCTTTCTCAAAAAAGGACAGGCTGACTATTGGTGCCACATACGGATTGGGCAACAAACTCGGGGCTGATCCTGAATGTAAGGTGATTTCCACTAATTCACAGACTACTGTGTCGGATACCGCATCCTATCTGGTGGAAAATGGCTTGACTTTGCCTGTTACTATTGGTGGAGGACTCATGTTTACTCATCAGGATAAATGGAGGGTAGGAGCGGATGTCATGTTGCAGAAATGGGCAGATGTCTCCTTCCCGGAATATGCTGTGGTCAATGGCTCACCTTCATATATTGCTAAGGAGGGCTATTTCAAGGACAGAAAGAAACTTACTGTGGGAGGAGAATTCTGTGCCAACAAAAACTCCAGGAAATTCTTGGAGAGGGTGAGATTCAGAGCGGGTGCCTCTTACACCACACCTTATTTAATTATTAACGGCCAGGATGGTCCCAAGGAAATAAGTGTGAGTGCAGGTGTGGGCATACCGGTTATCAATGTTTGGAACAATAGGTGTATACTCAATGTCAGTGGACAGTGGGTAAGAATGGATGCGGCAAATTTGATCAAAGAGAATACTTTCCGCATCAATATCGGTATCACCTTCAATGAGAGGTGGTTCATGAAGTGGAAAGTCGAATGACAAGCATCAAGCTATCATGAAACCCTCTTCTTTCATCATCCTTGTCTTAGGTGCTTTGTTGACAACCTTTGCGTGTAGTGAGGAACATGAACACGTAGCACCAGCTATTTATCCACAGGATTCTGTGTCGATGATGATGTCGTATGGAGTGAACACTCTCATCTCAGACTCAGGAGTGATAAAATACAGGATTGTTGCTGAAGAATGGGAAGTCAATCAAATCAAACAACCGTCAAAATGGATTTTTGAGAAAGGATTGTTCCTTGAACAGTTCGATTTGTCTATGCATGTCCAGTCATATATTCAGTGTGATACGGCATACTATTATGACCAAAACAGACTTTGGGAACTTAGGGGAAGAGTGAGAATCCTGACTAAAAACGGGTTGAGATTCAGTAGCGAGGAACTCTTTTGGGATGAACGCACACATGAGATTTATTCCAATAAATTCTCTCATCTGATTACTCGGGACAAGGAACTGCAGGGAAATCGCTTCAGAAGCGATGAGAGAATGACCAAGTATTCAGTGAAAATGACTAAAGGACATTTCGATAAAGGCGAGATAGACAAATCGCCAAGAGATACAATGAGCAAGGCGCAGGCTGACTCTTCAAGGCTTAGAGGTAGACAGCCGGCAATGCCAAAAAGGGTGATGACAAATTAAGACGATGGACTGGAATTTGATCATAGGTATTCTTGTCACAATGGTTTTCTCCGCCTTCTTCTCAGGCATGGAGATTGCCTTTGTTTCCAGTAATAGGTTGCTTGCTGAAATGGAAAAGGAGAAGAACGGCCTCTCCCAAAAATGCATCTCATTGTTCTACAAGCATCCCAACAATTTCGTCAGTACCATGCTGGTGGGAAATAATATCGCACTCGTGGTTTATGGTATTTTGATAGCACGTTTCTTTGATGCAACCATTTTCAGAGGTTTCTCTGCAGCTTTCACCGTTCCAGCGGATACCATCCTTTCTACCATCATTGTACTGTTTACAGGAGAATTCCTTCCTAAAACGCTATTTAAGAGCATGCCAAACAAAATTTTGACGTTTTTTGCCATCCCGGCATGCTTTTGCTATGTGCTCCTATGGCCTTTGTCCAAGTTCGCTACGGTAACAGCAAGGGGATTGTTGAGGCTTTTCGGAGTGAAGTTGAAAAAAAACAATGACGAGGAATTGTTCTCCAAAGTCGACCTTGACTATCTGGTTCAATCGAGTATTGATAATGCCGGGGATGGAAAGGAAATCAATGAAGAGGTAAAAATCTTTCAAAATGCACTGGATTTCTCGGAAACCAAAGTCCGTGACTGTATGATTCCACGAACAGAAATTGATGCCGTTTCAGTGGATTCTCCTTTGAGCGAGCTTAATCAGAAATTCATAGAGAGCGGGCATTCCAAAATCATTGTGTATAAAGAGGACATTGACCATATCATTGGATACATCCACTCTTCGGAGATGTTTAGAAAACCGGAAGACTGGACCAAGGATTTGAGAACTATGCCGTTCGTGCCTGAAACGATGTCAGCTCAAAAAATGATGCAGATTTTCCTGCAGCAGAAAAAGAGCATCGGTGTCGTAGTGGATGAATTTGGTGGGACCAGTGGCATCGTCTCATTGGAGGATATCGTCGAGGAAATCTTCGGAGAGATAGAGGACGAACACGACAATTCCAATTATGTGGCAAAAAAAGTGGCTGACAACGAGTATTTGTTGTCAGCAAGGCTGGAAATTGACAAAGTGAACGAAATGTTCGGGCTGCAATTGCCTGAAAGTGATGATTACATGACGATTGGCGGATTAATTCTTCATTACTACCAGAGCTTTCCAAAAATCAATGAAATCATTACTGTCGAGCAGTTTCATTTCAAAATTATCAAGAATACCATGACAAAAATTGAGCTGGTCAAGCTAATTGTGTCAAGATAAGATAAATTTCAGCACAATTATTGCGCTTTTTCCTTTTTTATTTGTAATTTTGTGCGCATTTTTGGGTTTGTAGGTGATTTCTATCTCATGAAGTGGCCTCTACCCGAACAAGTAACGAAAATAAAATACAACATAAACAATAAGTAATGGCAGCATTAGGTAAAATTAGAAGCAAAGGCACATTTCTGATTATTATCATCGGTCTTGGCCTTTTTGGATTTATTGCCGGCGATATGTTCCGTTCCTGTGAGTCTACAGGAAGAATGAGGAGCACAAGGGTCGGTGAAGTCTTGGGAGAGAAAATCAATGTCCAGGATTATCAGGATTATCTTAATGAGTTTGTGGAGTGCACCAAAATTTCTGCTCCATCCGCTGATGAGGATCAAATCCGTAACATGGCTTGGAACAATTATGTGCAAAACAAAATCATCACTAATGAGGCTGAGAAGTTGGGCCTCACTGTTACCAATGATGAGGTAAAGAACGTGATGATGCAAGGAACCAACCAGGTGCTCATGGAAGTGGCCAATGTAACAGGGTTCGTTAACCAGCAGACAGGACGGTTCGATATGAATCTCTATAATGAGTTCATCAATAGCTATAAGACTAATAGGAATGCCAATCCACAAGCAGCTGAGTATTACGACAAGGTATACAAGTATCTTGCTTTCAAGGTAAAGCAGCTCAGACAACAACTCCTTTCACAGAAATATCAGTCTCTGCTTACTACCTCTGTGCTCTCCAACCCAATTGAGGCTAAGTTCCTCTTTGATTCCGAGAAGCAGGAAAGTGATATCCAACTTGCATATATCGACTATAAGACCATCAACGATAAGGACGTTCAGGTCTCTGAGAGTGATTTGAAGGCTAAATACGATGAGAAAAAAGAGATGTTTAAAATTCCTGAGGAAATCAGGGCCATCAAGTATATTCTTGTCAAGAAGGTGGCTTCCGCTGCTGATAGAAATGCTCTCAATGCAGCTCTTACAAAATGTGCTGACCAATTGAAAGAAGGCGTAAGCCCGGAAAAAGTGGTTCGCGAGGGTCGTTCAAACATCGCTTATCTCGGTGTGCCTGTTACAAAGAAGGCTTTCTCATCTGATATTGCTAACCGTCTCGATTCTATGGCTGTTGGCGCTGTGGCTGGACCGATAGAGAGCCAGATGGACAATTCTCTCAATGTCATCAAGCTGATCTCGAAGTCTATGCTTCCTGATTCTGTTGAGTATCGTGTTATCTCTGTGGTTGGAAAGACCAACGACGAGACCAATACAAAGGCTGACAGTGTCGTGAACGCACTGAGGGCTGGCGGTGATTTCGAGGCTATCGCTAAGAAATATGGTCAGACAGGTGAAAAGGCTTGGCTCGTTACTTCTATGTATGAGAAAGCTAACAATATCACAAAGGACAACCAGACTGTTTTCAACGAGATGAACTTGATGGGTGTCAATGAGATTAAGAGCATTCCAATGACTCAAGGTCGTTTGATTGTCCAGGTCACCGACCGCAAGGCTATGGTTCAGAAATATGATGTCGCTGTTGTGAAGCGTGATATCACATTCTCCGACGAGACTTCACATGCCATCAGCGACAAGTTTAAGCAGTTCGTTGCTGGTCATCAGTCGCTTGAAACTATCGAGAAAGACGCTGCAAAGGCTGGCTATCAAGTACTGGAGGCTAAGAATGTGGTAACCTCACAAGGTAATATTCAGGGTATAGGTAATTCAAGAGATGCCTTGAAATGGGTCTTTGAAGCCAAGAAGGGTGATGTGTCTGAGGTGATGACTTGCGGCAACAACCGTGATGAGATTTTGGTGATGGTACTCACTGACATCTTCCCGAAGGGATATATGACTATGGAGAACTCAGACGTGAAAGACTACGTACAGCAAGAGGTACTCCGTGAGAAGAAAGCTGAGAAGATTATTGAGAAACTCAATGGCGTGAAGAGCATTGCTGACGCTCAAAAGAAGGGTGCTAAAGTCACTGATGTCAATCAAATCAACTTCGCTTCTCCTGCCTTCATCTCTGCTACTCAGTCCCAAGAGCCTGCTTTGAGCGGTGCAGTGGCTGCTACAGAAAAAGGCAAATTCTCCGCACATCCTGTAAAAGGATACGCTGCTGTTTATCTCTTCCAGGTAAATGACCGCAGAACCGTTGAAGGTAAGTTGGATAACAAAGAGTATGAGAATAAAGCTGCTCAGATGAATCTGCAGAATCTTTCCAGAACTGTCTTCCAGGAACTTTATCTCAATGCTGAAGTTAAGGACAACAGATACCTCTTCTTCTGATAACAGATATAAACATATTAAGAGGGCTTCCAAACCGGAAATCCTCTTTTTTAAATTCTATTCCTCAATAATGAGGGAACATTGATTGGAAATTTATCATATTGAAATGAAAACACTGAAATATACTATATTTGCCATCGTGACTATCTGTCTGATGGCAGCCTGTGGCAGCACTAAATCCATCAAATCGACTTCATCCAAAGCTAAAAGGGAATTCAGGGGGGCTTGGATTCAAGCTGTCAATGGACAGTTTATTGGCATGTCTACAGAGCAGATGCAGAAAACACTTTCTTATCAGTTGGATGAATTATGGAGAGACGGAGTGAATGCCATTATTTTTCAGGTAAGACCAGAATGTGATGCCCTCTATAAAAGTGATTTGGAACCTTGGAGCCGTTTCCTCACTGGTCAGCAAGGAGTAGCACCTTCTCCATATTGGGATCCGCTTCAGTGGATGATTGATGAATGTCATAAAAGGGGAATGGAGTTGCATGCGTGGATTAACCCTTATCGAGCTAAGACAAAAACGACCAACTCGCTGGCTGCTAATCATATCGCGAAAACAAGACCTGATATGTGTTTTGAATATGATGGGCTTTATCTGCTCAATCCTGGTAATCCTGAGGCAAAGGATTATATTTGTAAAGTGGTTGATGATATCGTCAGTCGATATGATATTGATGGCTTGCACATTGACGATTATTTCTATCCTTATCCTGTGGCCGGAATAAGTATCAATGATGAAAAGGAATTTGCCAGATATCGTAGCGGATTCTCTAATATTGGTGATTGGAGACGTGATAATGTCAACGTCTTCATCAAACAGTTGGCTCAGACAATTCATGACAGAAAACCATGGGTAAAGTTCGGAGTTTCTCCATTCGGTATTTATAGGAATGCAAAGAGCGACCCAAAGGTGGGAAGTGCTACTAATGGTACACAAAACTATGATGACTTGTATGCCGATGTGCTTCTTTGGGTAAATAATGGATGGGTTGACTATTGTGTACCTCAAATTTATTGGGAGATAGGAAATAAGGCGGCTGATTACAAGACCTTGATTAACTGGTGGAATAATCACGCCGGTAACAGACCTCTGTATATCGGCGAGGATGTGGAACGGACTGTGAAGCACGCTGACCCCGACAACAAGAATATACACCAGATGTCTGCTAAGTACAAATTGCACAAACAATTGCCTAATGTCAACGGCACCGTGCTGTGGTACGCTAAAGCTGCAGTTGATAATGTCGGTAATTATGGAAATACACTGAGGGCTAATTACTGGAAGTACCGTGCACTCCAACCCTTGATGCCTTTCATTGACGAAAAAGCTCCCAATAAGCCGAGAAAACTGCGGACGGTCAGAACGGATGATGGATATATGCTTTTTTGGAAAGAACCTAAAGGGAAGGATTGGAATGATAAAGCTGTGAAATATGTGGTCTATAGGTTTGAGCCTAATGAGAAAATTGATTTGTCCGACCCGTCGAAAATCGTGTCCATAACTTCACGGACTTGGTATAAAATGCCTTACAAGGATGGCTCGAATAAGTATGTGTATATTGTCACCGCTCTTGACAGAATGAGTAATGAGAGCAACGGTGTCTTAAAGAAAGTAAAATTATAAAGTTTGAGAGGATGTGCCCCAATGCACATCCTCTCAAACTTTTAATCCTCCTTCATCAGTTTATCGAAGAAATCGTCAAGGTCTTCATCCAAGCCTTCCATCAACTCTCCGCTGATGATGATGGTGTCGCCATCCGAAATATATAATTCCGCAATGCTTTCCTGGTCGTCATCCTCAAGAACAAGACTGAATGGCTTTAATAGTCCAAAGTTGTCGATAACTTTGTTTTGACGTTTCAAGACTTGGCGGAGTATCTCAGTGATATGTGGATAGAAGTCAAGGTCTTTGCTGTCAATCCATTCCTCAATGACGCAACGGGTAATCTCATTGTCATCATCATCAAAAGCTAATAACTCTCCGCTCTCCTGGGATACTCTCAGGTGGATGTCGGTGAGTAGCGTCGGCTCTTCGGTCTCAGGAAACTTCTGGCCGATTTTTCTGATGGCGCGTTCTATTTGTTGGATGGTTGAATCGGTGGGTTTCGTTGCCATGGCATTGGGTGTTAGTGGAGATTGAATTCATGAAGACGGATACGAGTCAAGACTTGCTTGGTATTATAGGTAAAATCACCATTGAGCATCCAACTGTAATAGCCTGGATCCTTGCGCAATACCTCGACAACAGGGCGTCCTTTATATTTGCCGAAATTGAAATATTCTTGCTTCTTGGGCGTCCCGTCTTCATTCAGCACTGCATTCCCTTTGGTGTCAAGCACCGGCTTCCATATGATTCTTCCTGCAAAGTCTACATTCTCATTGGTCCGTGACAATTTGGCCAAGACATCCATATCATTGGAGAGAATTCGATTCTCTTCCGACTGGTTCTCTGCGCTGTACATATCAAGTTGCCCTTTGAGAACTCGATAGGTCGCTTCTGTGTCATTGTCTGCGAGATGGGGCTTGAAATCTTCTGTTATATTGCGGCCTGTATAGAATTTGTAGGCGGCTGAGAGATTGCGGGGCTCCATCTTGTGGAAGATAGTTTGAACATCTATGAGGCGGCTCTTGGAAAAATCAAAATCGATGCCGGCACGAAGAAATTCCTCTGCAAGCATGGGGATGTCAAAATAGTTGGAGTTGAATCCGGCAAAGTCGCAACCCGTGAATTCCTCACATAGCTGTTTCGCAAGCATCTTGAAGGATGGCTTGTCGGCTACGTCCTCATTGCGGATGGAGGTAATGGTTACTACTTCCGGAGGAATAGGTATTCCTGGATTCACCAAATAATTCCGGCGGATTTCTGTTCCGTCAGGATTGACCTTGATGTAGGCTATTTGGATAATCCTATCCTTGACAAGGTCAAGACCCGTAGTCTCCAAATCAAAGATGACCAGCGGCTTTGTGATGTTCAACTCCATGACTGTCTTCTTGTTTTAGTCATTGAGAAGAGTAGGCATGATGAGCATCAAAACCTCTTCGTTGTCGGGCTGTACTCCTGGAAGTAGAACTCCTGCACGACTGGGATCTGCCAATTCTATGATGATGTCCTCGCTGTCGATGTTGTTAAGAATTTCAAGCAAAGGAGAACCTTTGAAACCAATTGCCATTGGCATGCCGTCGTATTCACAGACAAATTTCTCTTTGGCGCTGGTGGCGAAGTCGATATCCTCTGAAGACATCTCTACTTGGCCCATCATCAATTTGAACTTCACCAACTCGCTGCTCTCACTGGCAAAAGGCATCACACGGCGCAAACCGCTGATAAATGTCTTGCGGTCAATGCGCAGGTGGTTGGGGTTATCCTTCGGTATCACAGAGTTGTAGTTGGGATAACGTCCTTCTATCAAACGGCAGATTAGAGTTCCGTCGGCATAGCTGATCATGGCATTGCGGTCATTGAATTGGATGACCACATCTCCTCCGTCCTTCGAAAGAACATTCTTCAGCAAAGTGGCGGGCTTGCGGGGGAGAATGAATGAGGAGGGCTGTTCTCCACGTACGGAGAAACAACGGTTGCGGACCAGCTTGCTGCCATCACTGGCTACTATGGAGGTATACTCTGGGGTGATGTCGAAGTAGATGCCGTTCATCACTGGATGAAGTTGTTCTTGAGCTGCGGCAAAAATAGTACGGCTCAAATTGGACAACAACACACTGGATTCAAAGCTGATGGTGGTCACATCGAGCGGCATGGGTTGAGTCTGGGGATATTCTCCTGCATTCTGGGATGTGAATGAATACATACCGTTCTGATAGAGTAGCTTCACGGTATAGTCGACAGGATCCACCTCTATGGTAAGTGGCTGTTCTGGAAGCTCTCTCACAGCATCCAAGATAGTGCTGCTCTTGACAACAAAACTTCCATCTCCGTCACTTTCGGCTAAATCGCATGATGATTTCATGACATTCTCACTGTCGGAGGCTGTCAAGGTGAGCTGACCGTCTTTTATCTCAAATAGAAAACCTTCAAGGATGGGCATGGCATTCTTGTTCATGATGACCTTTGAGAGCGTGGTCAACTTGCTGCTAAGCGTAGTGCTGGATAGTGTAAATCTCATGGGTATATGTTTTTATTGTTAGTATTCTTCTCGTGTCACTTTGATTGGCCAATAGATGGCTTAGGGTATAATTGCTTTTTTCATTACTTGACTACAAAATTACAAAAATCCGAAAACATCACAAAAAAAGTATCCTAAAAGTTTCTTCGTCTGAAGCAATTTTTGTAATTTCGCAAACAATTCAACAACCAATTTCTGTATATTACACATTAAACAATTATAAGCATTTTTTATGGAGCTACAAGGGAAAATTATCTATGCCTTGGAACCCAAAAATGGTTCTTCGGCAAGGGGAGATTGGAAAGTTCAAGAGTTTGTTCTAGAAACACAAGATGGTCAATACTCTCGCAAAATGGTCTTTTCCGTTTTCGGTGAGGAGAGACTGCAAAGATTTAATATTCAGGTAGGACAGGAAGTAAGTGTGTCTTTCGACATCGACGCACGTGAATATAATGGAAGATGGTTCAACAGTATACGGGCATTTGACGTAAGACCTGTTATGCCGGTTGTTGGTCA
Organism: uncultured Prevotellaceae bacterium; assembly: GCA_902766505.1. Classification (GTDB taxonomy): domain Bacteria; phylum Bacteroidota; class Bacteroidia; order Bacteroidales; family Bacteroidaceae; genus Prevotella. The sequence continues at coordinate 1,915 of CACXDY010000377.1, read as the reverse complement.
ACCTGTTGCTCCCGGTGTGGGTCAACAGGCACAACCTTATGCTGCTGCTCCAGGTACAGTGCCTCCAATGATGGGGAATACTGTACCATTTACCAATGCTCAACCTGCAGCAGATGCCAATGCATCTGAAGATGAACTTCCTTTCTAAACCTCTTCTTCTCATCATAATAAAAGCCAGTCCGGTGATTTCAAACGGGCTGGCTTTTATCTTTTCTTATAATATAATATATCCTACATCTTTTTTCTCATGATGACATAAATAATTACTGGGGCACCTATCAGGGGGGTGATGGCGTTAAGGGGAATGATGCCATTCTCGCCTGGCAAATAACACAGAAAATTGCAGAACAATGCCACTGCAGCCCCTGTCAGTATTGTTGCTGGTAATAGTTGACGGTGGTTTTCTGTCGTTAGGAGAAGGCGGGCTATATGGGGAACGGCAAGACCGATAAAGGAGACGGGACCACAGAATGATGTCGTAACAGCTGTCAGCAAACCGGTAACCAATAGCAGGTAGTTGCGCATCCTCATAGTATTGACACCTAAGTTTTCAGCATATTGCTCCCCAAGCAACATGGCATTTAGAGGTTTTATCATCAGCAATGAAGCTATCAGTCCCACTATGGTGGTCGTGGCGAATACCAGCATATGGTCGCTCGAAACTGCACCAAAATTACCCATCCCCCAAACGGCATATGACTTTACACCTTCTTCAGTGGCAAAAAAGTTCAGCAAGGATATAACGGAAGAGGACATAAACCCTACCATCACGCCTATCATCAGAAGCATAACGTTGTTGCGAACCAAAGTGGAGAAAAAGAAAATCAATGCAGTAACAGCCATCGCACCAACGAAGGCTCCTGAGAGAATAGCAAAAAAACCTGTGGCTTCAAAGGAACCGGCAGAAAAGGAACCGCCTAAAAGGAGCATCACCAAGGCTACACCAAGCCCCGCACCTCCACTGATTCCGAAGATGGATGGGTCCGCCAAGGGATTCTTGAACGCTGTTTGAAGCATGAGACCACTGACCGCCAATGCTCCACCGCATAAACACGCTGTAATGGCTTGGGGTAAGCGCGATTCTAATATGATATACCGCCAGGAATCTTTGCTTGCATCATGGCCTGTCAATATACTGAAGACTTCATCTGCAGGGATACTGATTGAACCATAGAGCAGATTCAATAAAAAAAGCAGCGCTATTGCTGCTGTCATCACAATGCAATAGATGATACCTTTCATATTATTGACGGACAGGGGTATAATATCTTGTATTGCCAACTCCCAGTTCAGGGTGAAGCAGAGTGATGTATTCTCTCAACAGATAGTCGGGGCGGAAGGAAACTTCCTCAAAATAGGGCACCTTCTGCGTATCTACATACCATACCTTGTGATTCTTGAAAGCTTTCATCTCCCTATATCCTTTGAACTCAGAGGCAAGGCGTTCATAAGTGAGTTGACCAGAGCCGAAATAATTGAATATCCACAAGTCTGCGTCTCCTGATTTGTCAAGCACGGTCTCAAAGGTCATGGGAAGACTTCCTCCATGATTGTCATTTATCCAGGCATATGTGCCGTTCGCATCCGAAATCAATTGTCCTACAGTGCTTTTCCCACCTGGAACGTACCAGGTGTTGCCTGTGAGCTTCTCATTGATGATCGAGGTCTTATGGGGCGCGTTTTGGGCTATCGACTTAAGCTTCTGATAGGAGGAGTCTACTATGGAGAAAAGTGAGTCGGCCTCATGGCTCTTGCCCAATAATAAACCATAAAAACGCATCCATTCAGCACGTGCCAAAGCGGAATTCTCCATATAATCGGCACACTCAATGATGGGTATGTTAATATCTTCTACCCGGCCATATCCTCCTGAATTTTCGAAAGGAGAGATAAGAAGTGCATCTGCATGAATCTG
>CACXDY010000376.1 GCA_902766505.1 uncultured Prevotellaceae bacterium | reverse complement strand
TTTGGCCCATCACTGCTGATCAGTCCTGTCACGGAACCTGGAGGAAAAAGTTGGAAAACCTATCTGCCCAAGCACGAAGGAGGCTGGTATGACTATCATACGGGCAAGCACTATGACGGCGGTCAGACCGTGACCACCGACATAGACAAGACACGTATTCCCGTCTTTGTGAAAGCCGGCAGCATTATTCCCGTCAGTACAGGCGGTGAATATGCCGAAGAGGCTTTGAACAATCCGTTGGAAATCCGAGTCTACCGTGGTCAGGACACCACTTTCGACCTCTATTTAGATAACGGCAAAACCATAGATTATCTCAAGGGTAAAAATTCTGTTTACCGTTTCACTTGGAAAGAGTCGAAAAAGAAACTGAAGGTCAAGAAGAAGTGGAAGGCATACCCTGTGCCCCAATACAAGATTGTCTACATTTGAGATAGGGCAAAAGCCCTATCTCAAGATGAGCTTCCTGGCTCTTTCCTGAGCCTCTATAACACGGTCGCACCAAGCATCGAACTCCTCATCCTCCGTCTGTAACTCCGGATGCTCTTTGAGGTAAGCGATGCAACGACGGACACCCTCATCGAAACGCGTTGTCGCCTGGAAACCAGGTACGGCGCGTTTCAATTTTTGGCAATCGAAGACAACGGTGACGGATTTGTCGCCCAAGAGGTTGCCGGTAAAGTCGTATGCTTCGGGAGCGACAGCCGCGAGGAACTCGGAAGCGACATAATAAGGATGCAACTCGACACCCAACGCATTGGCCACACATTGATAAATCTGGGTCCAGGTCAACGACTCATCACTCATGATTTGGAAGGCTTCACCCACCGCTTTGGGATTTCCCAACAGACCGATAAAGCCCTTTGCGAAATCCTCATTCCATGTGAGCGTCCAAAGCGAACTGCCATCACCCTGAATCAGCACAGGCTTGCCCTCCATCATACGTTTCAGCACCTGCCAACTGCCATTCAGTCCATGGACACTTACAGGCACGCCCCGTTCGCAATAGGTATGACTGGGCCGTACGATGGTAACGGGGAATCCATTCTTACGGTATTCCTTCAGAAGCAGTTCCTCACAGGCAATTTTGTTGCGGGAGTACTCCCAATAAGGATTGGCAAGGGTCGTCCCCTCGGAGATGACGTGACAAGCAGCAGGCTTGTTGTAAGCCGATGCCGAACTGATATAGACATACTGGCGCGTACGGCCCTTAAACAATCGGATATCACGTTCCACCTGTGAGGGAAGGAATCCTATGAACTCACAGACGGCGTCAAAAGTTTCATTTCCCACCAACTGCAACACCTTATCCTCATCGTTGATGTCGCAAAAAACTTGTCTCACATTTTCTGGCACCTCGTCTTTCCGGTTGCCACGGTTCAGCAGCCACAGGTCATGTCCGCTGGAAGCCAACTGTCTGGTGATGGCACTGCTGATGGTGCCTGTTCCACCAATGAATAAAATTTTCATCTTTCAAAAATGATTAGTCCATAGGATAAACAACACTCCATTTCTGTCGGAGAGAGTCCATCAACTGCATGATGAAGAGCGTCTCCTCATGGGGCATCTCACGAGGTTCCAAGAGTCCTTCGGCGAGTGCTTTCCGACAGGCCAGGAACTGGTATTCATAGCCCGTTATCTGTTCGGGGACATGGATGGTCTCGACGTAGGTTCGGTCGGGGCCATTCACCGTTATTGTCTGCGGATTGTTGATATTGTCGACAATCAGATTGCCCTCTGTACCGGCTATCACACCAATATTGTCGCCCACACAGGCCGCACTCGACTGGAGGTTGCACAACATACCGTCTTCCAGCACCAGGCAGATGGCATTGGTCAGGTCCATCCCCGTTTTACTTTTCACACATTGGCCCTCCATGTTGACAATATCCGCATCGAAAAACATCCGAACAAAATTGAGCGCATAGACGCCAAGGTCGAGCAGTGCGCCACCACAAAGGTCGGGACGCATAATACGGGGTTTGTCACCCATAGAATATCCGAGTGTGGCCGTCACGAGCCTCGGAATGCCGATACGCCCGGAGCCTATCAACCCATTGATGATGTCCACGGCTGGCTGATAGCGAGTCCAGATGGCCTCAGCCAAGAACACCTTGCGCTCATGAGCCAAATCGATGATTTCCCTTGACTCCCGGCAGTTGGCCATGAAAGCCTTTTCCACCAGACAGGGTTTATCCGCCATCAAGGCTTCTTTCGTCACATCGAAATGGTGAGAATGGGGAGTCGCCACATACACCAGGTCGACATCCCCGTCTGCTATCAGTTCGCTATATGACCCATAAGCCTTCTTCACATTCCATTTCTGCGCAAATGCTTCCGCCTTCTCCAACTGTCGGGAGGCGATGGCATAGCATTCACATTCCTGCAGCCCGTTCAACGTGATGGCCGCTTTCTCTGCAATCCAACCCGCGCCGATAATACCGACGCGCAAAACGCCATGCTCTTTCATCCCCTTGCCATTTTATAGATAGCCGTCATGTCGTCGGCAGAAAGCACTTTTAGGCACCCACAGGTGTTCTGATAGTCACAACTGCACTTCCGGGTCATCTCCTGAATCTCCTCATCCGTGATTTCACGGCCTATCAGTTCGCGGATATTCAGAGGCATGCCTATATCGTGATAGAAACGCTCCATCGCCTCAATACCCTTGATAGCCGTACCCTCGGGGTCGGTGAAGTCATTGGGTACATCCATCACATTGACAGCAAAGCGGACGAAACGGCTCAGATTCTCGTGCATCACGTATCGTGCCCAACTCGGCCACATGGCTGCCAGTCCGGCACCATGTGTCACGTCAAACATACCGCTCAGTTCATGTTCCAACTGATGGGTAGCCCAGTCATCGCTGACGCCACATCCAGTCAGTCCGTTGTGGGCCACACTGCCGCCCCACATAATCTGTGCGCGGTGGCGATAGTCTTCGGGATTTCTCAGCACCTGGTACACGGCATACTTCATGCGCCGCAGTACGGCTTCGGCCAAGTCTGTGGTCAAATCCATGTCATCATCCTTGGTGAAGTAACGCTCCATGGTATGCATCATGATGTCGGTCACACCTGCCGCTGTCTGATAGGGTGGCAAGGTGAATGTACGGCATGGGTTCATGATAGCGAACTTTGGACGGGCCATGTCGTTGGAATAGCCCAATTTCACGTCACCATCCTCATTGGTGATGACACTTGCCTCGCTCATCTCACTGCCGGCAGCAGGGATGGTGAGCACTGAGGCAACGGGCAGCATGTTTTGAGGCTGAGCCTTGCCCAGGTAAATGTCCCACACATCGCCATCGAAACAGACGCCATAGGCGATGGCCTTTGCCGAGTCGATGACACTGCCACCGCCGACGGCCAAGATGAAATCGACATTCTCCTTACGGCAGAGTGAGATACCCTCTTTCACCAACGAGAGTCTCGGATTGGGCACCACGCCACCGAGCATGATGAAGTCC
>CACXDY010000375.1 GCA_902766505.1 uncultured Prevotellaceae bacterium | reverse complement strand
GTCGACAAGCTCATCGACATGGGCGCTCAGATTATCCTCTGCGACCCACACCGCGCCGTCGTGGTGGGCCACGACCACAGCATCCGCCTCAGGGCAGGACGCATGACCAGCCCCGACATCCGCGCGGGCATCGCGCTGCTCATCGCAGCCCTCAGTGCCGACGGCACCAGCCGCATCGCCAACATCGAGCAGATTGACCGCGGCTACCAGAACATTGAGGAACGGTTGCGCCAGTTGGGTGCCCATATCATGCGCGAGGGATAAGCGTAAAGCCATGACAGAGACCTACAAAATCGGAAGGATAGGCAAGACCCATGGGGTAAAAGGCGAGGTGACATTTCATTTCACCGACGATGTGTTCGACCGGGTGGATGCCGACTATGTCTTCGTTGAGACAGAAGGAATCCCCGTCCCCTTTTTCTTCGAGGAATACCGTTTCCGCAATGAGGAGTCGGCCATCGTGAAATTCGAAGGCATCGACACGGCAGACCGTGCCGCCGAACTGACGGGCTGCGACGTGTATTTCCCCCGTGAGTTGAGCGACGAGGAAGACGGCGAACTCACCTGGAGCGAGATAGTGGGATTCGACATCATCCTGGACGGCAGCCGGCAGACGATGGGGACAGTAACCTCTGTGGACCTGACTACCATCAACACCCTGTTTGAGTTGCGCACCCCCGAAGGGAAAAGTCTGCTCATCCCGGCCAACGACGATTTCATCACCGACATCGACCGTGATGCGCGGTGTATCACCATGCGACTGCCCGAAGGTTTATTGGACATCTGAACGGGCTGTCCATACATTTTGGGAATCATAAGACCCAACAGAAAAAAAATGGAAAAGAAACAACAAATCTGCATCCTCGGCTCCACGGGTTCCATAGGCACACAAGCTTTGGAAGTGATTGAGGAACATTCCGACCTCTATGAGGTATATTGCCTCACGGCCAACAACCGTGTGGAAGAGTTAGCCGCGCAGGCACGCAAATTCCAACCCGCCGCAGTGGTCATTGCCAACGAGCAACATTATGCCACCTTGCAGTCGTTGCTCTCCGACATGCCCGACATCAAGGTGTATGCCGGAGCCCGTGCCCTTGACGAGATTGTGGAGGCCGGCCCCATCGACATGGTGCTCACCGCCATGGTGGGTTTTGCCGGGCTCTCCCCCACCATTCACGCCATCAAGGCCGGCAAGAAAATCTGCTTGGCCAACAAGGAGACCCTTGTGGTGGCCGGCGAGTTAATCTGCGAGTTGGCCACCCGATATCATGCGCCCATCATCCCTGTCGACAGCGAGCATTCCGCCATCTTCCAGAGTCTGGTAGGCGAGGACTGCAATGAAATAGCAAAAATCCTCCTCACCGCCAGCGGAGGCCCGTTCCGTACGCTCCCGATGAGCCAATTAGCACACGTCACCAAATCGGATGCCTTGAAGCATCCCACCTGGGACATGGGAGCGAAAATCACCATCGACAGTGCCACGATGATGAACAAAGGTTTTGAAGTGATAGAGGCCAAATGGCTGTTTGGCGTACCCGCCGAACGGATACAGGTGCTCGTCCACCCACAGTCCATAGTCCATAGCGCGGTGGAGTTTGCCGACGGTTCGGTCAAGGCACAGTTGGGAGTACCCGACATGCGTCTGCCCATCCAATACGCCTTCTCCTTCCCACAGCGGCTGTCTTTGGGCGGCCAGCGGCTCAACCTATATGGAAAATCCTTGGAATTCTATGAGCCCGACCTGGAGAAGTTCCGCTGTCTGGCCCTCGCTTTCGAGTCCATTCACCGTGGCGGCAACATGCCATGTATCGTGAATGCAGCCAACGAGGTGGTCAACCGCGGGTTCCTACACGACGAGTGTGGATTCCTGCAGATGGGCGACATCATTTGGGAAACCATGAACCGTGTGCCCTGGGAGGCACATCCGTCGTATGAGACTTATGTGGCCACCGACAAGGAGGCCCGCCGCATCGCAGCGGAAATCATGCAATCAAAATGACCTAACATCAAAATAATGGATAGTGTATTTTTAATCAGACTGGTACAGTTTATTCTGTCAATCTCACTTCTCGTCCTTCTACATGAGGGAGGACATTTCTTCTTTTCCAAACTCTTCGGCGTACGTGTCGAGAAATTCTTCATCTTCTTCGATATCGGCATCGGGAAATGGACAGGAAAGTTGTTTAGTTGGAAACCCAAGAAAAGCGATACCGAATATGGTATGGGCTGGCTGCCGCTTGGCGGTTATTGCAAGATATCGGGAATGATAGACGAGTCGATGGACACCGAGCAGATGAAGCAGCCGCCACAGCCGTGGGAGTTCCGTACGAAACCCGCCTGGCAGCGTCTGCTTATTATGATAGGTGGTGTGCTCGTCAACTTCTTGGTGGCGCTTTTCATCTACTCCATGGTACTTTTCTACTGGGGAGAGTCCTACATCCGCACAAGCGACATGACCATGGGTATGAAGTTCAACACCGAAGCCAAGAACCTCGGTTTCAAGGACGGCGACATCCTCTTGGGCACGGAGAGCGGCGAATTCACTATGTTTGGCACCGACCTCTACCGCAACTTGTCGGAGGCCAAGCGTGTCGACATTCTCCGCGATGGCAAACAGATGTCACTCGACCTTCCCGGCGACCTCAACCTGCTTGACATGATACGCAAGCAGCCTCCTTTTGTCACGCCTATGGTGCCTGCTGTCATCGACAGTGTGATGGGTGGAACACCTGCAGCGAAAATCGGCATGGCCGCCGGCGACAAGATTCTGGCCATCAATGGTCATCCTGTGGACTCCTGGAATGAGTTCACCGTGGAAATCAGCCGCCTCAACGATGTGGTGACTGCCAAGGCCAACCACACCGACAGTGTGAAGGGCCGCAGTGTGACCGTCACCTTTGAGCATCAGGCCACAGGCGACGTGGACACAATCCGCACGATGCTCAGTGAGGACATGAAACTGGGTGTGATACAAAAAAGCATTTTTGATTTCTATGAACCGACAGAAATCAAATACGGTTTCTTCGAGAGTTTCCCGGCTGGTATCAGATATGGAATCGGCGTGCTGCGTGGATATGTCGACGACCTAAAATATGTGTTCTCTTCTGAGGGAGCAAAATCACTTGGCGGCTTCGGTGCCATCGGAAGCCTCTTCCCACCCACCTGGGACTGGATGATGTTCTGGCGTATGACGGCTTTCCTGAGCATTATCTTGGCCTTTATGAACATCCTGCCCATCCCCGCCCTCGACGGCGGTCATGTGCTGTTCCTGCTCTATGAGATGATTACAGGCCGCAAGCCCAGCGAGCGGTTCCTCATCATTGCTGAGTGGATTGGTATTTCCCTCCTTATCCTTCTGATGATTGTAGCCAACCTCAACGATATCTTGAGGTGGCTGGGATATATGTAACCGGTGACGGTTGCTGATGACCTCGGCGGTGTGTGGACTTCTCTCTGGTCCCACACCGCCGAGGTCTGCTATTGAATCTCTCATGGATCATTTGTTTTCTCCACCCATGGAGCCAATCAAGCGACAAGTCTTTCTACGACATGTCTCTATTCCTTCATTATTTATAATTGCTCTACCAACCTCCACCATCGATTCCATCAGCGGGGAAGTCATGAGAGTCAGTGAATTTGTCCCATCGTATTAGATTCCTCTCTCTGCCCAGTCTCCTCTATCCAAATTGCGGTAGCCAATGGCCTCGGCGATATGTGAAGACTGGACACGCTCGCTGCCGTCGAGGTCTGCAATGGTGCGGGCGACCTTGAGGATGCGGTTGTAAGCGCGGGCTGAGAGTTTGAGGCGCTCCATTCCCATGCGGAGCAACTGAAGCGACTGGGCATCGGGTTCGGCATATTGGTGTATCATGCGCTCCGACATCTGGGCATTGCAATGAACCCCGCGCACGCCGCGGAAACGTTCTTCCTGGATGGCACGCGCGCGGATGACCCTTTCGCGGATGGCGGCAGAAGGCTCACCAGGTGCTGCCTTGGAGATTTCCTCGAAACTAAGGGCTGATATTTCGCATTGTATGTCGATGCGGTCGAGCAGTGGTCCGGAGATTTTGCTCATATACCTTTGAATCTGCCCCGGTGTGCAAACACAGGTGTGCGTAGGGTCACCATAATATCCGCAGGGACACGGATTTGTGGAGGCGACAAACATGAACGAACAAGGATATTCCACGGTGAACTTCGCCCTTGAGATGGTAATCTTGCGGTCCTCCAATGGTTGTCGGAGCACCTCCAACGTCTGTTTCGAGAATTCCGTCAACTCGTCAAGAAACAAGACGCCATTATGTGCGAGAGACACCTCACCGGGTTGGGCGTTAGAGGTGCCGCCACACAATCCCACCTGTGAGATGGTGTGATGCGGACTTCGGAATGGGCGTTGGGAAATCAGCGAGGTGTCGTTCCCCAGTTTTCCTGCAACGGAATGCACCTGGGTCGTTTCCAAACTCTCCGCCAATGAGAGAGGCGGCAAAATACTCGGCAACCGCTTGGCCATCATCGACTTGCCGCTTCCCGGAGGGCCTATCATGATGAGGTTGTGCCCACCCGCAGCAGCCACCTCGAGTGCGCGTTTCACATTCTCCTGTCCCCGCACATCGGCATAGTCCAACTCAAATTTGGTCTGATGGTCATAGAACTCGCGGCGTGTGTCCACCACCACGGGTTCGAAGGTTTGTGTTCCTGTGACCAAAGCCACCACTTGCTGGATGTCCTCCATCCCATAAACCTCGAGTTGGTTGACCACAGCAGCCTCGCGGGCATTGGCAGCAGGCACGATAATAGCCTTGAAATGCTCCTTACGGGCACGGATGGCGATAGGCAGGGCCGCGCGGATAGGTTTGAGTTTCCCGTCAAGTCCCAATTCTCCCACCATCAAATAGTCGTCAAGATGTTCGGCGGT
>CACXDY010000374.1 GCA_902766505.1 uncultured Prevotellaceae bacterium | reverse complement strand
GTTGGTCCATCCCTCATATTCCTTCAAGAGTCCATCTGTTCCCACAGCCGTTTCTGTGGCCTTGATGACACTTGTTCCCACGGCACAGATATGTCTACCCTCGACTTTGGCCTTGTTGACTGTGTCGCAGGCTTCTTTTTCCACGAACATCTGCTCAGAATCCATTTTGTGCTTGGTGAGGTCTTCCACCTCAATATTATGGAAGCTTCCGAGGGCGCAGTGCAAGGTGATGAAAGCGAACTCGATGCCCTTGATTTCCATCCTTTTCATCAGCACTCTGCTGAAATGCAGTCCGGAGGCAGGAGCCGTCACAGCGCCTTCATTTTTGGCATAGATGCACTGGAAATCCTCCATATCCTCAGGTGTGACCGGTCTGTCCTTCACCTTGATGGTCTTGGTGACCTCCGGGTTCATCTCGTCAGGCACCTCTTTTTCCACCTCATGGTCAATGATATAGTGAGGCAGTGGAGCCGATCCTAAGGCATACAGTTCTTTTCTGAATTTGTCATGCGGGCAATCATAGAGGAACCTCAAGGTTCTTCCCCGGCTGGTTGTATTGTCAATCACCTCAGCCACCATGGTACCGCTGTCATCGAAAAAGAGTTTGTTGCCTATTCTGATTTTTCTTGCCGGTTCCACGAGCACATCCCAAAGGCGGAGACTTTCATTGAGTTCCCGAAGCAGGAACACCTCGATTTTAGCATCGGTTTTCTCCTTGGTACCATAGAGTCTTGCCGGGAAGACCTTTGTGTCATTGAACACAAAGACATCCCCCTCATCAAAATAATCAATCAAGTGTCGGAATTCGATGTACTGCGGAGATCCGTCCTCGTTCATCAGTGTATTACCCTCCTCGTCCTTCAGGTACATGTCGATGGTTTTCGACTTTCGGTGAATCACCATCAGTCTACAATCATCGCGGTTGTACGAAGGATAAAGAGCGATTTGCTCCTCTGGCAGTTTGAATTTGAACTGAGATAATTTCATAATCTACACTTCTATCGTAAAACGAATTTATTTTTCAATTGTCTGATTGTCGAGCCATTGGGGGAAGTCATCAAATGAGACACATTGTTCCACGGTGTAATCCCCCACCCTTGTCCGTCTGAGTGAAGTGAGGAAAGCCCCGCTTCCCAAAGCCGTACCGATATCCCGGGCAAGCGCCCTGATGTAAGTCCCCTTTCCACATACGACCTTAATGGCCATGGTCATCTGCTCGGGATTGAAATCGAGCAGCGACACCTGGTCGATGTGCAGCGGTTTTGCTTTCAGTTCCACCTCTTTTCCTTTCCTCATGAGCAGATAGGCTCTTTTCCCATCCACCTTACATGCGGAGAATTCAGGTGGCACCTGCATGACATCCCCCTCGAAATTCTTCAGCGTCTCTTCAATGAGTTGCCGGGTGATATGTTTCGTCGGGAACGTAAAGTTCACCGTATGTTCTTTGTCAAAACTGGCTGTTGTAGCCCCAAGTTTCAGTGTAGCGACATACTCTTTGGTATGAGCCTGCAGTTGTTCGATGCTTTTCGTTGCCCTCCCCGTACAGATGAGCAGAACACCTGTTGCCAAGGGGTCGAGCGTGCCGGCATGCCCTGTTTTGACCCTTTTCACTCCCATTTTTTTGGAAATGAGGAATCTGACATGAGCCAAGGCACCGAAGCTTGACATCTTATAAGGCTTGTCTATGGGAATGACCACCCCTTCGTTGAAATTCATCAATCCACCATGATTAGTGAATGCCCAGTGAGCATCAGCACGAGGATGATGCCACCCACAATGATTCGGTAGACTCCGAAAGCCTTGAATCCATATTTCGAGAGGAAAGCCACGAACCATTTCATGGCCAGTATAGCCACTACGAAAGCCACCACACATCCCAACAGCAACATCGAGATGTTATGCGTGGTAGCCCATGCTGTATCTTCTTTGAACAAATCGAGCAAATCGAGTAATGTTGCCCCTGCCATGGTAGGAACGGCGAGGAAGAAGGAGAACTCCGCCGCCTTTTTCCTGGTCAGTTTCTGTGTCATTCCACCCACGATGGTAGCCATGGACCTCGACACGCCCGGTATGACAGAAATACACTGGTATAGACCTATTTTGAATGCTTTTTTCTCATCCACCTCATTGCTCTCCTTTCCCTTGTTGAACCATTTGTCGCAGAAGAGCATGAAGATTCCACCCAAGACGAGCATGATGGCCACGACAAGGACACTGTCGAGAAGCCAGTCAAGCAGTCCTGATTTCTTGGCCAGCAGTCCGATGACCACGGCAGGAATCACACCGATGAACAAGAGCCAATAGAATCTGAACTTATGAATGAATTTCTGCCAAGCATTACTTCCCTCGGGTGCAGGTGAGTAGTCAAGTTGGAAGAATCGCTTCCAATAGAGGCAAACCACCGACAAGATGGCACCGAACTGAATGATGAAGGTGAAAGCATGTACAAACGGGTCACCTTGCGGAACCCCCAAGAGGTTCTGGGTAATAATCATGTGTCCTGTTGAGGAGACAGGAAGAAATTCGGTCAGTCCCTCAACGATGGCAATGATAATAGTCTCAATCCAATTCATTTAGACTCCTCCTTGTTGTCTTTCGTACGGTATATGATGGCATATATCATCGAGACGAATCCAAGGAAACAGACGATGGGTGCGACCTTTATTCTCATTGGGCTGAAAATGTCGGGATTGAAAGCATTCTCATCGGAACCGGCTCCACTCATGAGAATAAATCCCAAAATCACGATAAACATCCCAACAGCGAGCAGGATGAAATTGACTTTCCCGAAGGCGAAGTTTTTCTTATCCATAAAAATGATGATTGTTATAAATCAGATGTTATACAATTCGCCGGCCTTCATTTTGAGGAACCTGTTGACCGACTGCCAAGAGCACAGAACGGTGATAATCACTCCGAAGAGAAGCACAGCGGCCCCTGTAATAGCCAGGACCTGCCATGTAATCACCTCCATGACGTCACTTTGATATTTGTATAGTCCATACATACCGGCCGCCAAGACAATAATGGCGATTACTCCGGCTACGAGTCCCATCACCAATGCCCTTTTCAGGAATGGTTTCCGGATGAAGCTCCATGAGGCTCCCACGAGTTTCATGGTGTGGATATTGAACCTTCGTGCATAGATACTCAGTTTCACGGTGTTGTTGATCAGCACGATGGAAACCACCAGCAGCAATGCGGCAAGTACGAGCAGTGCGAGTGTGATTTTCCTCAATGTCTTATTGACACTCTCAATCAAGTCCTGAGGGTATCTAATTTCGGTGACATTAGGCAGTTTTGTCAATTCCTTCGATATCCACTTCAAGGAGTCGTTGTTGGCGAAATCCGCATTGAGTTGGAACTCCACAGAGGGAAGGAAAGGATTTGTGCCTGCAAATTCCGACGGGTCGGTACCGAGCAGTTTTTTCTGTTCTTCCAATACTTGTTCCTTGCTGATATACTCCAAAGAATAAATATAGGGTTTAGTGGCAAGGTTGTCGCACAGTTGCGATGCTTCGGAATCCGTGATATCTCCATCAAGCAGCATGGTGACCGTCAGTTTTTCCTTGACATAAGCAGAGAGGTTGCGTGCCGTGAAGACGGTGAAGACCACCATACCAAGCAAAATAAGCACCATCGCCGTGCTGATAATAAGCGTGAAGACCTGCAATCCTTGTCGGTTGCGGGTATTATTGTTATTTTTTCCCATTTTTCAGGTTATAATAAGCCAATTTTTGTGCAAAATTAGTAAAAAATCCGTGGCTCAACAACACTTTAACTACTATTAACGCATAAAAAGGATGGAAATTTACTACCTTTGTTGTTGGATTCCGACCAGGCAAAAGACCATTTTTACCTGCAAGTCAGCATCCGTCAAAGCATTAGCAGACTCTATTATGAGCACGATTATCTATCCTTCGCCCATCTTCGGTCCGGTACACAGCCGTCGATTGGGCCTTTCGCTTGGTGTGAATCTCATGCCGGGCGACGGAAAGTTGTGCACCTTCGACTGCATTTACTGTGAATGCGGTTTCAATGCCGCCCACCGTCCACGAATGCGCCGTCCCACCCGTTTAGAAGTTTCAGACCACCTGCGCGAGGTGTTGTCATCGATGCATCAGGCAGGTCATTTGCCAGATGTGATAACCTTCGCAGGCAACGGTGAGCCCACGTGCCACCCCGACTTCCCAGCCATCATCCGTGATACGCTGCTGCTTCGTGATGAGTTTGCTCCCAACTGCAAGGTTTCCGTCCTGAGCAATGCCACGATGATTCATCGAGAAGAGGTGAAGTCGGCCTTGTTGCTGGTCGACAACAACATTCTCAAACTCGACACGGTGGACCCTGCCTATATCCGTCGTGTCGACCGTCCCACCTCATCCCATTATGATGTAGACGCCATCATCCGTGACATGGAGGATTTTCATGGTCATGTGGTGATTCAAAGCATGTTTATGAAAGGTTTCTCGGAAGGAGTTGACGTTGACAACACAGGCGATTCGTATGTTCTTCCCTGGCTGGAGGCCATCCAACGCATCCGTCCCCGGGAGGTGATGGTCTACACCATCGACCGTGAGACGCCCGCCAAAGGTTTGGAAAAAGCCACTCCCTCCGACCTTGACCGCATCCGCGACCTGGTCATTTCCAAAGGAATCCCCTGTACAGCCTCCTATTAAGGGCATCCATCCCCCAGTCCCAAAAGAAAACCAACTTCAAATCTATCATATGAAAGAACAACTGACATCAAACAATGTACGCATAGACTATTTGCCGTGCATCAATTACGCCATCAGTTCCACAGGTTGGAAATATATGAACTCCATGGTATTGGAGAATGATGACGACACCGATTGGCATGATATCAGCATCACCTTGTCGGGCGAGTTTCTCAAGACTTCGGAGTGTGTTATCGGCCTTGTTCCCAAAGGCAGTGCCGTAGACGTGAACGATATCTTCATCACCCCGGATATTGACAAATTGCGCACCATGAGCGAGCGTGTGGAAACACAGTTCAAGGTCACCATCGTCTGTGCGGAGTCAGAAGTCTATTCCTCCACTCACGACATCAGCATCCTTCCCTTTGACCAATGGCCTGGCACAGGAGTGATGCCCGAGATACTTTCCGTTTTTGTCACGCCCAATGCCGCCAGCCTTGCCGCCGTCCGCTTGCAAGCCGCCCGCCATTTGGAGCGTCTGACCGGCTCATCCTCCCTGGATGACTACCAGACCAAGGACCCCAACCGTGCCCGCGCCATG
>CACXDY010000373.1 GCA_902766505.1 uncultured Prevotellaceae bacterium | reverse complement strand
TCGGGCAGGCTGTCTGTCCGCATGCTGCCCTTGTCGGAATAGCCGAGGATGGGTGTTGCACGGTCATCTCCCGATGCGATGACAAATCCCTGGTTGTTTCCGAGATTGAAGACGTAAAAGGGTGCCTCCTCTCCTATGTCATTGACCATGGGTGCCCTTTTCATCCCTCCCTGTGTGGCATGGATACCCTTCTTCTGAAGGAAGGCCTGCGCGTTTTTCAGGGCTTGCGCACTGCCGATGGGGTTGGCCGATGTCCATTGTGACATGAGCATCGTTGCCAGACAGATGATAATTGCTGCTTTCTTCATAGTTCGTCAGTCTTTAGTTGTTCTTGTCAGTAGTGTTGAGGTTGTCAAGTGATTTTCTATGCAAAAATAATAAAAGTATCCAAAAAAGATACACTTTAAGTCGAAGAAAACCAGCCAAATTCAAAAAACATGACATAAGCCGTTGAAGAAGTTGTTTTTCTGCTTTTACAATCTTTTTCTCCAATGAAATTTGTATATTTGCATCGTTAACCTCGCAATCATTTTCAGCAAGGCAACTCATCCCGCAAGTCAGTTATGGCTGGATAAAGGCGGGTGTTTTCAATAGAAACTACCTTTAATCTTCCAAATTCTGAAAATATGAACAAGAAATTTCCATACGGTTACGATGTAAATGTCTATATTGACAAGGCTTTTGAACAGATGAAAGAACTGTATCCCTGGGCAGAGAAAAACATGCTTAGGAAACAGTGGCGCTATGCTATTGAGAAAAATGATAAGGGCGAATATGCCTTCGTCACCTATTTCAAATGGTCTGAAAAGGATATAGAACGAAACGTCTTGGATTGCGACAGCGGGGAATTTATCGAACTCTTCATCAATCACCACAGCGATTGGATTGAAGAGGAGAATCCCGTGAAGGATGTCATGAATGTCAGAGACCTGATTCCTGGAGGTACCAAGGTTCGTGGTTGGTTTATAGAAAGTTATGAATTCCAGTCTCATGTCAAAGGTGGGTATTCCGTCTTTCTCCAGGCGGGTGACCGTACCGCTGGTGCCTCCAGAACCATCTTTATCCCGCCTGCCTATTTCAAACTGTCTTGGGACGAATTTCTGGACAAATATGAAGAGTTGGTTCCCCCGAACGCCTTCTACCTCGGCAGAGAAGAACTCGAAAACGCCCCAGGTCTCAAAGAATTTCTCGGTTTCTGATACTTGTCTTCGGTTTATTATTCAGTTTCATGAAAAACAATCATCGACAATGGGCGCTCGTGCTGGCCTTCTCATTTTCTCTTTCCTGCATGTTGACTGCCAATGCTGCGTCATGTGGCATCTGTCGCGAGGGCGCAGAAAGCAGAGCAGTCTTGGACGGCGACACTATGGACGTGGACGGATACCTCGCATTCCTATACCGGTATATGGCTTTGCCCGACCGATATGATTACGACGAGGCGTTTTTCCGGCGCAACGTGGAGACTGCCGTGAAGGCCAGAAGGGAAATGCCGTGGGGGAATCTCGTGCCGGAGAGGGAGTTCCGTCATTTTGTCTTGCCCGTAAGGGTCAACAACGAGGATTTGGACAGTTGCCGCATGGTGTTTTTCGAACAGTTGCGCCCACGTGTATGTGGACTGTCGATGCAGGAGGCCATCCTTGAGGTGAACCACTGGTGCCATGAACGCGTCACCTATCGACCGGGCGATGCCCGTACAAGTAGTCCGCTGAATACCATCAAGACAGCCTATGGCAGATGTGGGGAGGAGAGCACCCTCTTGGTGGCGGCACTCAGGTCGGTGGGTATTCCTGCACGGCAAGTGTATACCCCCAGATGGGCTCATACGGATGACAACCATGCCTGGGTGGAGGCCTGGGCCGACGGGAAGTGGTTTTTCCTCGGTGCCTGTGAACCTGAACCTGTGCTCAATTTGGGATGGTTTAATGAGAGTGCCTCGCGGGGAATGCTTATGCACACAAAAGTCTTCGGCGACTACCAGGGGCCGGAGGAGGTGATGAGCCGGACTCCGTGCTACACTGAAATCAATGTGGTAAACCATTATGCACCTGTGTCACAGATTGATGTGGCCGTGGTGGATGTAAAGGGGCAGCCTGTCGCAGGGGCACTGGTGGAATTTAAACTCTACAATTATGCTGAGTTCTACACCGTGGCACAGAAGACAACGGATGCTGACGGCCACGCACGGTTGACCGCAGGCAAGGGCGATATGCTGCTCTGGGTGTCAAAGGATGGCATGACGGCTGTCAAAAAAGTGGGTGTCGGCCAACAACAGCAGGTGACTGTTTCCCTGGACGGCCAGCCGATTCCCCAATATTTGGAATTCGATTTCGTGCCGCCACCCGTCAGTGCTGCACTTCCTGTGGTGTCGCCTGCTCAACGGGCAGAGAACAATCGGCGTCTGGCGCAGGAGGACAGTATCCGGCATGTCTATGAACTGACAATGCCCGTGGAGGCGTGGAGGGGCAACCACGAAGTTATCGGGAAGTTTCTTGATGAGGCGCAGAATCCCGTGATGGCCAGACGGCTGTTGGAGGTCGTCTCACAGAAGGACTTGCATGATGTCTCCTTG
>CACXDY010000372.1 GCA_902766505.1 uncultured Prevotellaceae bacterium | reverse complement strand
CTGACGTTGAAGTGGGCAGATGTGAAGGAGTTTCAGAAGCGTTTCCAGAAATATGTAGAGGAGCATATCCAACCGGAGCAGACCGAGGCCATCCTCAACATAGATGCGCAAATTGACTTCCGCGACATCAAGACGAAACGTCTGTGCAGCGACCTCCGCCGTCTGGCACCCTTTGGTCCCGGCAACGAGAAACCGTTGTTCTGCACTGTAGGAGTCTATGATTTCGGAACCAGCAAGGTGGTGGGCCGCGACCAGGAGCACATCAAACTTGAACTGGTAGACTCCAAGTCGAACAATGTGATGAACGGCATTGCCTTCGGACAAAGTGCCGCTGCCCGGTACATCAAGTCAAAGCACAGTTTTGACATTGTGTATACCATAGAGGACAACATCTACAAGAAAGGAGCCGTCCAACTTCAGATTGAGGACATCCGCGAGGCGGAGGACTACGAGCCTGAAGTGAAATAGCAGCGGAGCAACAAACGTCGGCGATGGACAAATACCAACAAACACTTCGCCAATATTGGGGCTACGATGATTTCCGCGGTATTCAGCGTGAAATTATTGAGAGCATAGACAGTGGGCACGACACTTTGGGGTTGATGCCCACTGGTGGTGGAAAGAGCATCACGTTTCAAGTGCCTGCTTTACTCCGCGAAGGAGTCTGTGTGGTGGTCACTCCCCTGATAGCACTGATGAAAGACCAGGTGGCACATTTGCGCAAGAAGGGTATCCTTGCCTCCGCCATCTATTCAGGCATGTCGCACAATGAAATTGTCACCACCCTCGACAATGCAGTCTTCGGAGGGGTGAAAATCCTTTATGTATCACCCGAGCGCCTCTCCTCCCCTCTCTTTCAAGTTAAGCTCCACCACATGAATGTGGGTCTGATAACCGTTGACGAAGCACATTGTATCAGTCAATGGGGATATGATTTCAGACCCTCCTACCTGAAAATCGCTGACATCAGAAAGGAAAAGCCCGGTGTTCCTGTACTCGCCTTGACTGCCACTGCCACTCCAGAGGTAGTAGATGATATCCAGGAACGCCTCCTCTTTGAGGAGAAACGGGTGTTCCGCATGAGCTTTGAGCGCAAAAACCTGGCCTACATCGTCAGAGAGTCCACCGACAAGCCCGTTGAGTTAATCAAGATACTTGAAGCAGTAAACGGCAGCAGCATCGTATATGCCAGAAGCCGCCAGCGGACAAAGGAAACCGCTCAATGGCTCTGCGACTGTGGTATCAGCGCCACTTTCTACCACGCCGGTCTCGACACGGCCGTCAAAGACCAACGGCAAAAAGAATGGCAGTCAGGCAATGTGAGGGTGATGGTGGCCACCAATGCCTTCGGCATGGGCATCGACAAGCCCGACGTCCGCACTGTCATCCACATCGACTGTCCCGACTCGCCAGAAGCCTATTTTCAGGAAGCGGGACGCGCAGGACGGGATGGTCAGAAGTCATATGCCATACTGCTCTACAATTCCAGCGACCGCCGCAAACTCTCCAAGCGCATCTCCGACACTTTTCCGGAAAAAGACTATATCCGGCAAGTATATGACCATCTGGCAGATTTCTTCCAAGTGGGAATAGGCAGTGGCGAGGGCACTACCCACGAGTTCGACATCGAGCGTTTCTGCCATGCCTTCCATCATTTCCCCATTCATGTAGACGCTGCACTGAAAATCCTTCAGCGTGCCGGATACCTGGAGTATGACACCGACCCAGACAACAACGGCCGCCTCCGCTTCACGCTTTCCCGCGACCAACTATATATATTGGAGCGTACCACCCGTGATGAGGAAGCCGTCATTTCGTCCTTGCTCCGCTTGTATGGCGGACTTTTCTCCGACTACAGTTTTATCGACGAGAGTGCCATTGCCCTGAAGGCTGGCATCAGTACGGATATGGTATATCAGATACTCAAGGATCTCAGCCACCGCAATATCCTGCATTTCATTCCCCGGAGAAAACTGCCCTCCGTGTGTTACACCCAAAGACGTGAGGACGGCGAGCGGCTTATCCTCTCACGGGAAGTATATGAAGACCGCCGTGAGAGCTACGAACAGCGTATCCGCAGCATGGTGGCTTATGCCACCAACGATGCCGTATGCCGCAGCCGGCAACTGCTGAGATATTTTGGCGAAGAGTCGTCTACTGACTGCGGTCAATGCGATGTTTGTCAAGCCAACACCCATCATCCAGAAACCGAGTCGACGGCAGACCATCAAATCCTCCAATTACTTTCCGATGGTGAGCGTCACCATATTGGGGAATTGCATAGACTTTCCCTCCCCCGCCTGAAAGTCGATGAAGCATTGAAACGCCTTATCCATGAGGAACAGATACATGTGGAAGGCGCCTTTCTTTCAATAAACTAAAAAACACCGGCCGTCATACGACGAACCAGTGTTTTTTAGTTTATTGAAAGGAGAATCCTCCCGATTATTCATCCCAAAGGCTTGCCGGTGTTGTTGAGAAATCCTCAGCGGTTTCCTCAAAAGAAGTGTTCTCATTGGCCATCGTGTCTTGACCTCTCAAGACACCACTGTTTTCACCCTCCAACATGCCACTCTTAAATTGAGACACCACAATTTCTATCTCTGGCTTAAAATATATTTTTTTCATCATAGTAAACCCTCCAATTATTTAACAACCACTTTCTTACCATTGTTGATATAGACACCTGGTGTGGAAGGCTCTTCCACTTTCACGCCTTGGATCGTATAGAATTCGCCCGACTTCTTCAAAGTAATTACCATGTTATCCATACCATCTTCCTGCAGGTCAGGCTCAAAGAAATTGGAACGCAAAGGAGATTCGAAATCAGGACGTACAGACCAGTCCGTTTTCAATGTCCAGATAGCTTTTTTCCAATATTTCGCACTCTTTTCCAAATCCCATGATGTACCTTGGCTGTTGTATTCCTTATTATAGTCGGGATCAGGATTCACGATAACCTCACCACCTGCTGGATCCGCAAATTCAGAAGCGGCAAGCCTCAGGTATGCCTTTCCAGCATCGATGGTAGAGTTTTTCAGTCTGAAGAAACCCACATATTGGCTGTCATTGACATCCTTATTCTTATAATCGGTCTTATTGATTCTTCCCATACCGAAGTTTCTCCATGCCACGCTTCCTGTTTCATCGGTTTCCCAAGGACCCACTGTTACTTCTTCAACTTGATTCCCCTCAAGGTCAACTACTGTAGGCATCAAATAATTTTTCATATTCTCGTCTTCATTGTTCCAATAGTCACGTCTCAAGGGCGTACCTTGGTATCCCACGGCAGTCATCGCCAGAGTGGGACGGTCATTCTCATCATGTGAATTGGTCTCACCATAAAGAATGACACCCGTGTTAGGCGGAATAACCATCAGACGCTCCAACTGTAGGTGGTAGAAATCACCGTCTTTTATGATTCCATTTACAATATATGCCCTCACACCCTCCGGCACAAGACGGGCGGTAGTCAGTTCAATAACCTGTTCATTGCCCTGTTCATCCTCGTAAGCCAGACTGTATGGTCTTGCAAAGAAACTGTATGTCCTGAGAAATTTAGAATTGGGGTATGGTACATCGTCATCTCCAATAGGTCCATTGTTAACAAACTCAAACCATCCGTTTTCCACACCGGCGGCACCAGCCTGAGCATAATGTTCCACCAACCACTCATGATAGAGTTTGGGGTCGGATGCCGTCTTATAGTCCAGATAATGCTTCTGGTTCACATAGTGGCTGATTTGATCGGCCGGGAAGTGGAGAATAGCAAGCACAGCCCCTGTCTGTCCATGGGCGGTAGTTTTGTCATCCTCAAAGGCCATGTTCTCGCAATTGATAATCACATGTCTGTTCACATACACATCCGTAATATTCGAACTGTTGTCGAAAGCTTGAGATACTATAAGCATCACATCATCATCAGTCAAATCCTCATCATCAGCAAAAATCACCGTTTTCAAATCCTGACACTCACCAAAGGCATCCAAACCAATATACATCACTTTTCCAGGAATAGTAATGGTGGTGATGGGCGCCTTGTAGAATGCGTATTGCTCAATGGTCTGAAGGGAGGCTGGCAATTGCACATCAGTAAGGACTGCACAATTGTTGAATGCGTCTTTGCCTATATAATTGACCGAAGTTTCTGTCATATTAACTGATGCGAGAGAAGAACAGTTCATGAAAGCCTTTTCCTGAATGGTTTTCAGTGTAGAAGGCCAAGTCACACTGGACAAGTTTGAACAACCGTAAAATGCAGATGTTCCAATAGTCTCCACACCTTCGGAAAAAGTCACAGATTCCAAATTGGTCTTGTTATTCATGATCTGGGATGGAATATCCTTTGTCCCTGCTCCGAATGTGAGATTTTTCAAATGGAACAAGTCATTGAAATCACTGCCACCAATAGCTGTTTGATAATCTGACATGACAAGTGTCTCAACGTTTTGGAAATACTGTTTGATCATGCCAAAGCTACCTGTCGACGAACCGGTGTAATTGAGATTCTTTAAATCAACCGTTTTGAAATTGTTGTTTTGCAAACCGCTGATGTTGGAGAAATTCCCACTAACAGTGATTTTCCCTGTGCAGCTTTTGAAATCATTGTCGTTGAAATTCTGGAAATTCGCAGCTTGATTTTGATTGATAGCAACCAAACGGTATTCGGTATCACTGATCTTCCAAACCTCATAGTTGTTCTGAGTATTCCGTTCGATGAGCGTACCTTGAGCCATTACTGTCATACTACCACTGGTAAGAATGGCAGTCAAAACGAGCAAAAAAGTAAAAAAACTTCTCATAAATAAAAACTGAATAAATATTTGACAAATTATGTGGTGTTAACAGATTATTTACATTCCATGTTGCTTGGCGCATTTAATATAGTGAAAACCAAATAGGATGAGTATATTTAAGTATATCACTCTATTTCAATGGAATAAGAATCATCTTTTAATTCAGGTTACAAAATTATTCTATTTTTTTCATATTACGATAAAATTTTGTACCAAATTCCCCAAAAATTGTTCTAAAATGAAAATTCTTGATAAAAATCAATCAAAGAACAAGAAAAAATAGTAAAAAAAATATTATCTAAGGACGAAAAGGTACAATTCATTTCCTCAATGTAATGACGTTGATTTCAGGCCAGGCTCCCAACCGGAAAGGAACACCGCCGCTAATGCCCAATGACACATAAAGCATCTGTTCACCCTCACGATACATCCCTCCCCATTCACGATACATCAGACGGGCAGGTGAAAGACCAAGCACTTTCAACTGAGCAGCATGAGTATGCCCCGACAGCATCAATGGTATATTGGTTTTAGAAAGCACTTCCATCCGCCAATGAGCCGGATTGTGTGAGAGCAACACCTTGAAACAGCCCTCAGGAATGCCTTTCAAAGCCTTTTTCAAATCACCCACCGACACAAACGGAGATTTAGGACAAGTGTGTTCCACTCCGACTATGGCTATCTGAGCTGCCCCCCGGCCAATCAGCACATGCTCATTGATAAGAGGTTTCCAACCCATCTCCCGCTGCATGCTGAAAAACTCATTCATCCTTCCCATTTCACCATAATCGTGGTTACCTGTGACGGCGAGCACACCATCAGGAGCATGTAAAGCGGCCAACGTCTGCCGGTAGGGGTCCATTTCTGCCAACCTGCCATTGATAAGGTCGCCCGTAAACACTATTAAATCGGGATGCTGCGCATTGGCTGTCTCAACGATTCTTGAAACCATTGAAGGGCTGGCACCGAGTGAACCGACATGCAAGTCGGACACTTGCAGGATGCGGTAACCGTCGAAAGTTTCCGGCAAATGCGGGAAAGCACATTCCACGTGCCTGACCTTAAGCCTTCGCCATCCCCAGATAAAACTATAGGCAAAGGCTGCCACCACCAGCAGAGCCACTATCAAAGCACACATGGTACCAAAAACGGGAACCAAGAGAGCAAAGACAGCCTTCGGAAACATGATTAACAAGAAAACCAGGAAGAACAGTCTGAACGAACGTACAGTCCCTATCACCCGGGTAATTATCACCAAAACAGCCACTGCGGAAAGGGCCGTTGTCAGCGCATAAGCCATACGCATCCCCCAAGGCAGAAGAGGAACAAACCGCCACCATATATATACCTCAGGCAGTACGGCTATGGACAGGAAAACGATAACAAATATATATAAAGGTCCGCGCATGGGGGCTATTGTGTTCAGAAAGAAGAGATGTAGTGAAAAAGATCCCCATCCATCTCAATTGAGCGGATGGGGATCGACGCACATATTCTTATATATAAACTTAGAAATTCTCTTCCCAGAGAAAGACTTCATTGGAAGACCACTGGGGCACAGCCGTGCCCGGGCGGTAATAGGCAGCCAAAGCGATGTCGAAGACCAGTGTGCTGTAACCAGGTATCGAACTGCTGCCCGTTGTGCCATATCCCAGCTGATAGGGGATGTAAACAAGCCACCTATCGCCGATGCACATATGCTGCAATGCAGTGGAGAAGCCATCCACCAAACTGCTCACAGCAAATTTTGACGGCACAGAGATACGCTCATTAAACTCGTTCGTACTCCACGACTTGTCGAATACCAGCCCGAGTTCACGGTCGTTGCTGTCAATATGCGTTGTGGACGCCAGGAGTTGTCCACGGTAATGCACCCTCACGCTGTCAGTGAAAAGTGGCGAACCACTTCCTGTGCCCTGACGCAACACCTTTACAAGGATGTGGTCGTAGGGTGAGCTGGCCTTGTCATCCCTGGCATAACTCTTGAAGATTTTCCAAGAGGTATCTCCCGATGAAACAGCTGACTTAACAGCATTGTATTTCTGCGTGAAATACCACTCATTCTTCTTTTGCCAGTCAGGGAACTCATCGACGGTGTCATCTGTCTCCGAACAAGATGTCAGACACGTTGCGAGAGCTGCCATCAGCCAAATCCATATGTAAGCTCTATGCCTCATTTACTGCAATTTCTTTAGCAAGCTGGCAATACTCACCTTATCCTCGATGATAGCGCCAAGCTGATCGATGCTCACACGCTCCTGCTCCATGGTATCACGGTATCTCAGTGTGACACAATTATCGTTGAGCGTATCATAATCCACTGTTACACAGAAAGGAGTGCCGATGGCATCCTGACGGCGGTAACGCTTTCCGATGGTATCCTTCTCATCGTACTGGCAGTTGAAATGGAAACGCAGGGAGTCGATAATCTCCCGTGCCTTCTCAGGAAGTCCACCTTTGCGTACCAAAGGCAGCACTGCAAGCTTAACAGGAGCGAGAGCTGCGGGCAACTTGAGTACCACACGTGTTTCTCCATTCTCCAACTGCTCCTCCTCATAAGAATGACACATGACGGAGAGGAACATTCTGTCGACACCGATGGAAGTTTCGATGACAAACGGAGTGTAGCTCTCATTGGTTTGCGGGTCAAAATACTTGATTGACCTACCACTGTATTTCTCATGTTGTGAGAGGTCGAAGTTGGTACGGCTATGGATGCCCTCCACCTCCTTGAATCCAAACGGCATGTGGAATTCCACGTCGGTGGCAGCATTGGCATAATGAGCCAGTTTGTCGTGGTCGTGGAAACGGTAGTTCTCGGCTCCGAATCCCAAAGCCTGGTGCCAGGCCATACGGGTAGCCTTCCATTTCTCAAACCACTCCAGTTCGGTTCCCGGTTTGACAAAGAACTGCATCTCCATCTGCTCAAATTCGCGCATACGGAAGATAAACTGCCTGGCGACAATCTCGTTGCGGAAAGCCTTACCAATCTGTGCGATGCCAAAAGGAATCTTCATACGGCCAGTCTTCTGCACATTGAGGTAATTGACAAAGATACCCTGTGCTGTTTCCGGACGGAGATAAATCTTGTTGGCAGCATCGGAGACGGAACCCATCTCTGTAGAGAACATCAGATTGAACTGTCTCACATCGGTCCAGTTCTTCGTGCCACTGATGGGGTCGACAATACCCTCATCAAGGATGATTTGTTTCAACTCCTCCAAATCGGGTCCTTGCATGGCAGCAGCATAGCGGGCATGCAGGGCGTCACGCTTGCTGGCATTTTCCAACACACGCGGATTGGTCTCAAGGAATTTCTGCTTATCGAAAGCCTCTCCAAAACGCTTGGCGGCTTTGTCCACTTCCTTCTGGATTTTCTCATCGTACTTGGCTATCTGGTCTTCGATCAGCACATCAGCACGATAACGTTTCTTGGAGTCACGGTTGTCAATCAGCGGGTCATTGAATGCATCCACGTGTCCGGAAGCTTTCCAAATAGTAGGGTGCATGAAGATAGCAGAGTCGATGCCCACGATATTCTCATGAAGCAGCACCATGCTCTTCCACCAGTACTCCTTGATATTGTTTTTTAATTCTACTCCATTCTGTCCATAGTCATAAACAGCAGCGAGTCCATCATAAATATCACTGCTGGGGAAGACAAAGCCATATTCCTTGCAATGGCTGACTATCTTCTTGAATACATCTTCTTGTGCCATATAATCTTTATAATCACATTTCCAGTTTTCGGTGCAAAGGTAGCAAAAATAGCAGAAACACACAAATAAAACAGCCCTTATTTTGGACGTTTTCGGACTGGGCATGATGAAATTAAACAAAATTTACCAAAACTTGTACTAATTGCCCCAAGGATTGTTTTATTTTTTATGCTATAACATCAAAAATTGGGATTTTTTGCCTAATTTTGCCTGCAAAATGGAAAATACTGACTCATGGATGACGAAATAAGAAACGACGAGCACACTAACGAGGAAGCACTTAACGACAACACCCAGCCAACAGAAGAACAGGATGGCGGGCAGCCAGCCGATGAAAGCACCATCTCTCAAAATGATGCAGATTTATCAGCCGAGGAAGGAGACGAAGGTCTGGAATACGACGAACACAGCGACTATAAGCCTGTTAACCGTTTCGATGCCTCAGCAGTGCATCACTTGAGCGGGATGTACCAGAACTGGTTTCTCGACTATGCCTCCTATGTGATTCTTGAGCGTGCCGTTCCCAAGATAGACGATGGTCTAAAACCCGTACAACGCCGTATCCTCCACTCCATGAAACGGATGGATGACGGGCGTTTCAATAAAGTAGCCAACATTGTTGGCCATACCATGCAGTTTCACCCTCATGGCGATGCATCCATCGGTGATGCCTTGGTGCAGATAGGACAGAAAGACCTGTTGGTAGACACCCAGGGCAACTGGGGAAACATCCTGACTGGTGACCGTGCTGCCGCTCCGCGATACATTGAGGCTAAACTGTCGAAATTCGCCTTAGAGACAGTTTTCAACCCGAAGACTACCGAATGGCAGATGAGCTATGACGGGCGCAACAAGGAACCGGTGGCCCTGCCGGTGAAATTCCCGTTGCTGCTGGCCCAAGGCACAGAGGGCATTGCCGTAGGTCTTACCTCCAAAATACTTCCCCACAATTTCTGCGAGTTGTGCGAAGCCTCCATCAGTTACCTCCGCGGTGAAGACTTTCAGCTTTACCCAGACTTCCCCACAGGAGGTTCCATCGATGTGAGCCGTTACAACGACGGACAGCGTGGCGGTGGATTGCGTGTACGTGCAAAGATAGAAAAACTTGACACCAAGACACTTGTCATCCGCGAGATTCCATACAGCAAGACCACGACATCCCTCATTGAGTCTATCCTCAAGGCAATAGAGAAGAACAAAATCAAGGTGAAGAAAGTGGATGACAACACGGCAGCCTCCGTGGAGATATTGATACATCTCGCTCCCGGAGTGTCGTCCGACAAGACCATTGACGCCCTGTATGCCTTCACCGACTGTGAAATCAACATCTCTCCCAACTGCTGCGTCATTGTCGACAAGAAACCGATGTTCCTCACGGTGAGCGACCTGTTGCGCCACTCCACAGACCATACGAAAGACCTGCTGCGCCAGGAACTGGAAATCCGCAAGGGAGAGTTGCTCGAACAGCTCCATTTTGCCTCTCTTGAGAAGATTTTCATCGAAGAGCGCATTTACAAGGGTCGTCCATTCGAGAATGCCCCCGATATGGATTCCGCCTGCGCCTATGTCGATGAGCGTCTCACCCCCTTCTATCCCCAGTTCATCCGCGAAGTGACGAAGGATGACATTCTCCGTCTGATGGAAATCAAGATGCAGCGCATCCTGAAATTCAACAAAGACAAGGCCGACGAACTCATTCTCCGTCTGAAGGCCGAGGTGGAACAGATAGACTACGACCTTGCCCATCTTACAGATTATACCATAAAATGGTTTGAGCATATTTTGGAGAAATACGGCAATGAACATCCCCGTCTGACAGAAATCAAGAGTTTCGACACCATTGTTGCCTCCAAAGTGGTGGAAGCCAATCAAAAGCTGTATATCAACCGCAACGAAGGCTTCATCGGCACAGGTTTGAAGAAAGACGAGTATGTGTGCAACTGTTCCGACATCGATGATATCATCGTGTTCTACCGTGACGGCAAATACAAAGTAGTGAAGGTGGCCGAAAAGATTTTCGTGGGCAAAAACATCCTGCATGTCCAAGTGTTCAAGAAAAACGATATACGCACCATCTACAACGTAGTATACCGGGACGGCAAGCGGGGCAGTTACTATATGAAACGTTTCAATGTGACCAGTCTTGCCCGCGACAAGGAATACGATCTGACCCAAGGCACACCGGGTTCGCGTGTGGTGTATTTCACTTGCAATCCAAACGGAGAGGCAGAAATCATCAAGGTCACCCTTGACCCGACCCCCAAAATCAAGAAAATATTCCTTGAGCGCGATTTCTCAGAAATCCTCATCAAGGGTCGTGGCAGCAAGGGTAACTTGCTGACCAAGAATTCCATCCACCGCATCGCCTTGAAGAGTCACGGACACAGCACCCTCGGCGGCCGCAAGGTATGGTGGGATCCTGATGTAAAACGTCTCAACTATGATGAGCATGGCGAGTTGCTCGGAGAGTTCAACGAGGGTGACAACATCCTTGTGGTACTTGAAGACGGTGATTTCTACATCAGCAATTTCGACAGCACCAACCACTACGAATCGAATGTCCGGTTTGTGGAAAAATGGTCACCCGACAAGGTATGGACAGCCGTTCTGATAGATGCTGACCAACAAGGGTATGTCTATCTGAAGCGGTTCAAGATGGAGGCAATCAAACGCCATCAGAATTATCTGGGCGAGAATGAAGCCAACCAGGAACTGCTGCTCACCGACCAACCCTATCCCCGCATACAAGTTAATTTCGGCGACACAGATGCAGGCCGTGAGCCGATGGTATTGGAAGCCGACGAGTTCATCTCCGTGAAGGGATTCAAGGCCCGTGGCAAGCGCATTACCACCCTCCATGTGGCATCGGTCGAACTATTGGAACCCACCAAGGTAGCCGAGCCTATAGAGCCAGAGGAACCGTCAGAGCCAGAAGAGCCGGAGAATCTTGACCCGGACAAGGACAAGAGTGAACAACAAATCATCACCGAACTGACAGGACAATTATTCCTAAATTTTGATGAAAAAGACCAATAATCATCATTTCTCCCGCTGTCATTTTTGCTTACTTCTGGCAGTCCTTTGGTTGCCTTCGATGGCAATATGGTCACAAGAAACCTCGGAGGTAAGGAAGGAGATAACACATTCGCATATGATATCCATAGGCGAGACAGACATTCTCGACACCTATCTCTCCGCCGAAAAATACAACGGAAGCGAGTTGCGCTATATCTCCCATTCGTTGTGGAACTACCCAGACAGCCATTGGTCACAACGGCTTATTCATCAGGGTGTTCTAAGTATGGTGGAGGACCGCTCTGGCAAAGGCAGTGAATCGGGGGGACTCTATTCGCTCAACTATGCCCTTTTGCGCCGATTCCCATTGGCAGGCGACCGGTTGCAACTGAGCGTTGGCTGCATGGCAGAACTCAACATTGGCGCTTTATATAATTCCCGCAACCAGAACAATCCGGCTCAGGTCAGGCTTTCCACCGACATAGGTCCCACAGCCTCGCTCGACTGGAGTTTCCGCCTGCTTCGTCTCAACTGGACCATCCGCGATGAGGTTTCCGTTCCCGTGCTGGGCCTGATGTTCAGTCCCAACTACGGACAATCCTATTATGAGATATTCGATCTTGGAAATTATGAGCACAATGCCGTGGTGACCACTCCTTTCAATGCGCCATCCATGCATAACCTGCTCACCCTGGATGCCCGTCTGCGGAAAATCACCCTGCGGATAGGTTACCTCTGCGACATCCAGCAGGCAGAAGTCAACCTTTTGAAACAACACACCTACACCCATGCCTTTATAATAGGTCTGGTAAAGAATTTCAAGACCACCAAGAAATGAATTACTTAGGAAAAAGACTCCATAAGAAGCAGCATGCCATGTTGAACCGTCTGACCATGGCGGTCATGGCCATCATCCTTTCTGTCTTCTCTTCCGGATGTGTTGATGAAGAAACATTTGAAGATACCCCAAAAGGAAACCTGGAAGCCCTCTGGCGCATGATTGATGAGCATTACTGCTTCCTCGACTACAAGAAAGAAGCCATCGGCCTGGATTGGGATGAAGTGCATGCCCGTTATGCTCCGCGCGTGAATGACGGCATGACCACACGCCAATTGTTCGAAGTTTTAAGCGGCATGCTGTCCGAGTTGCGCGATGGTCATGTGAATATCTATACCTCATTTGACACTGCCCGCGAATGGGGATGGCAGGAGAACTACCCCAGCAACGTGAGTGACACCCTATTGCGTAAGTATATGGGTACCGACTACCACATGTGTGGCGGCCTCGCCTACCTTATTCTTGACGACAACATAGGTTATGTTCGCGTCCCTTCTTTTGGACAGGAATCCGGAGACGGCAATCTCGACGACATGTTCACGAGTTTAGCACCCTGCCGCGCCCTCATCATCGATATCCGCGACAATGGAGGGGGCATGATTACTGCAGCCGAGAAACTCGCCTCCCGTTTTCTCAACAAAGAAACCCATGTGGGCTATATCCGCCACAAGACGGGGAAAGGTCATTCCGACTTCTCTCCGATGAAGGAACAATGGCTCAAGCCCGCCTCCGCCATGAGATGGCAAAAGCGCGTGGCCGTACTTACCAACCGTGGTGTATTCAGTGCGGCCAATGAATTTGTAAAATACATGAAATGCTGTCCGAAAGCCATCATTGTTGGCGACCATACCGGAGGTGGAGCAGGCATGCCGTTCTCCAGTCAACTGCCATGTGGTTGGAGCGTTCGGTTCTCCGCCTGTCCGATGTACGACCGGGAAGGCAACTGCACTGAATTCGGAATAGCCCCCGACTATTCCGTCAGTCTTACAGATGAGGATTTTTCCCGTGGTGAGGATACCATCATCGAGACCGCACGCCATTTATTGGTAGAATAGGATATCAGTTGTCGAGAATGATTCTTACGACAGCCATCACATCCGTCACATCGATTACTCCGCTGTAGTCAATGTCCGCATTTCTCCTAATCAGGGATGCCTTTCCGCCCTCAATGATATAATTGACGATAAGCATGGCATCCACCACATTGACGATACCATCACCATCAGCGTCGCCAAGCAGTCCACCGATACGAATCTTTTTCACCTGAGCAGCCTCCGACTGTGTGGCAATGAAATATGCCTCGCCTGCCTTCACCGTTGCCTGGTCTGTACGCTCAAAGGCGTTCCCCAAGGCATTCATCACATAAGCCTGTGAAAGGGAGGCGTCACTGCCCGTGCCACAAAACTCGTATCCATCTGCCAAAGCCTTGTTGTCATACGAACACATCACCATGGTATTTGTGGCACTCAGTGTCATAGGCTTATTCTTGAAACTATTCTGTGTACCTAAAAGATAAGGATGATTGGGAAGCCATTCTTTGATATCCGAGAAATTGGCCACATCTCCCTCCATGCTGTCCAACTCCTTTACCCAGAAGTCCCTTTCCTCCCTATCGCCTTTCTTAGTCCACTCAACAATATCCTCACCCGAGCAGACTGTTGACACGGCGAAAGGCAAGACCAAGGTCTGCCATCCTTGACAACCATCACAAGCCACTGTCGGAGTCCTTTGATAACTCACTTTTCCATCGACATAAAAATGATAAGGCACATGATATCCTTGACCCTCCTTCAATCTCACGTCTCCCACGGCTCTATGCCCTACTACCACATTTTTGTCTTTCAGACTCTCGGGAATCGGGGTGTCGAAAGGAAGATAATAAATGGTATTGGGGTTGGAGTTGGGCAGTATTGACATAGCGGACAAGTCCAAGCCATCGAAACTCACTGCCAGCGCATCCTCTGCAACGACAGCCTCTGCTGTTACAGGTTTTCCGCGGCGCATTCCTTTTTCATCCCATTCTATATAGCCGGGGGTGACCACAAAACGGTTGGCGGCACTGCCAACGGAGAGCAAATTAGTTCCTTCCAAAAACACGTTGAACCACAATTCATCTCCATACGACCAACAAGGATATTCCAGGAAATAGCGGCGGGTTTCTCCCGGCTTCAACACCACCTTCTCTGTGGTGGTGTACGTACGGCTCTTGACAGAAGAACTCGTCATTGACGTCATTATTTTCACCTGGAAGTTGAAGCACCCTTCATAATCCTTTGGGGTATCATTCCGGAGAACCACCCAAGCCTCAGCGACCGAACCATATAAGATATGATTCGTTTCATCAATGGAGGTCATTCCCTTGTCCAACACCGTGGGAAGTGTACTTCCGCTGCTTTCCTCAAACGAGAAAGAATTGGTTTGATAGACGACATAGTTCCAATTGTCCTCAATTCTAAGATTAGGAGCCTTGTCGGCTTTATAGGTGAAAAACAAGTCAGCATATCCCGTCTGATGAGGGGGAATGACCAAGTTCTCACCACTATAGCATGTATTGTCGATATAGAGATAGAGAGGAGCATTGTATTCCCGTTCAGTAGGATTGAACATGGTAACTCGGATCTGACGTTTGGCGCTGTTGTCAAACCGCTGTTCCACCCCCACCAATTCCAACTCCGAACAATTTCCTGTCACATTGGCAAAAGAGACCTGTCCCTGGTTTACGACCACCTCCACATAATAGTCATCCCCCCAAATACAGGGTTTCCAGTCATCTGTTTCGG
>CACXDY010000371.1 GCA_902766505.1 uncultured Prevotellaceae bacterium | reverse complement strand
TGTCTTGAAGAACACCAAATTCAGTATATCTGGAACGTCTATTCCCGTGTCGAGCATGTCCACCGACACGGCTATCTGCGGGTTGCCGTCACGAATCTCAAACCTGTCGATGAGGTCTTTGGAATAGGTGACGTAGTTGTCGATAAGCGCGCAGAACTCCGCGCCATACTCTGGATAGAGGGCATTGAACCGCTCCACTATCATCTCTGCGTGACGGTGGTTGAAGGCGAAGATGATGGTCTTGCCGATACGCTCACCGCTCTGCACCGCCAGGCCATTCTCCATCAAGTCCTGCAGCACATGGTCGATGGTGTCCTTGTTGAAGATATATTTGAATATCTCGTTGTTCTCGATATTGCGGTGGTAGTCGTCATCGTCTATGGCTTTCCTCGCTTTCTCATACTCCCACACGCTTTCCAACTGCTCTTTCTCTTCCTTGCTCAGGTTGTCGTACTTGATGCCCTCTTTCAGTATCAGCGAGCCACGCTTGAAGCCCTTGTAGTTGACGAGATAGCCATCTGCCACGGCATCCTCCAACTCGTAGGCATAGTTGGGCTGTCCCTGTTCCATCTGAAACGTCTCGTAGGTGCTGCGGTCAACCTCGTCTCTCGGTGTGGCAGTCAGTCCTACCAACAAAGCATCGAAGTAATTGAAGATGGCTGAGTATTTGCCGAAAATACTGCGGTGAGCCTCATCGATGATAATCAAGTCGAAGCGGCCCACGGAAAAGGCTTTCTCGTCGGTATCGATATAGTTGATCATCGTCTGATAGGTGGAGAACGTGATACGAGCCGTGGTGTCCGGGTCTTTGTCCTCGCTCAAAATCGAGGTCGTCATGTGTGGCAGCAACTTGACGAAGTTCTTGTGTGCCTGACTGACCAACGG
This sequence comes from uncultured Prevotellaceae bacterium, assembly GCA_902766505.1. Classification (GTDB taxonomy): domain Bacteria; phylum Bacteroidota; class Bacteroidia; order Bacteroidales; family Bacteroidaceae; genus Prevotella. Next base: position 1,232 of record CACXDY010000371.1, on the reverse strand, counting down.
GATTCTGTCGGCAAGGAACAGCACATTCTGCACCCATCCGTTGCGTGTGAGCACATCGACCAACGAGATGGAGACGCGGGTTTTTCCTGTGCCTGTGGCCATGACCAATAAGCCCCTGCGGTGCTTGCCATTGAAATGCTCACAGACCGACTTAATCGCCATCTTCTGATAGTGGCGGTCGGTGATGTTGTCCTTCACGCTGAAATCCGTGATGTCATGCCGCTTCCGTTTCTGTATCAGCAACTCCAAGTCCTGCTCGGTGTGGAAAGCGTACAGTCGCCGGGGTGGGTAGCCCAAACCATCGATGATGTTGGTCTCAAAACCATTGGTGTAATAGATGACAGGTCTTACACCATATCTCTTTTCCAAACAGTCGGCATACAGTTCGGCCTGGTGCTTGCCGACAAGGGGAGATTTGCTTGTCCGCTTGGCTTCCACAACGGCAAGGGGCAGGCCATTGCTGCTAAAGAGCACATAGTCGCAATAGCCTTTGCCTGTTGAGGGGATGGTCATTTCCTCCGCTGCGAATGGCATTTCCGTGTCATCAGAGTGGCTCACACTTTTCTGTCCGTAGGGCATTCCCTCTACTTCCACCTCGATGCAAGCCTTTGAAGGCTGTATGGCTCCCTCTGTACTCAGCACATCCCATCCTGCTTCCTTCAGCATCAGGTCGATATAGAGTTTGCGGGTCTCAGCCTCGGAGATGTCGGTCGGTATCTCTACCACGGGTGTTTTGTCTTCCGCCGCCTCTTTGTTGGCGGTCTGCACGATGGTTGACTGTGGTGTAACAGTCACCTTGGTCGGTGTCAGACTTGGTGATTCCGGTTTCTTGGGAAGCAGTTTTTCGTCAAAGGGTACGACCTCTTTGAGAAGGGTGAGTTTATGAAGGACTGCCGCAACGATATTGTAGATGTTGAGCAGACAGAAGAAAGCCTCTCTTTTGCTCACAGGAGTACCATGAGCACCGTTATTGCCCACCTTGCGCACATAGTGGGCAGCCATCATCACCCTGTCATCTCCAATAAACCCACGGAAAACCTCGCTATCCACCAATTCAAACAGCGATGCCCTTTCGGGTATGTCTATGTTCTTCATCACGTAGAGCGACCTCACGATATACTCCAATGCCTTTCTTGCGCTGATGGCACTGAGGTCGGGATTGCTGACTTGCAATTCCTCTGCTGCCGAACAGAACTTGTGCAGGTCGGTCAGCCCTAAGTCTTGTAGATAGT
>CACXDY010000370.1 GCA_902766505.1 uncultured Prevotellaceae bacterium | reverse complement strand
GAGCAGGATTTTCGCCCCCGATTTGAGCGGAAGGATGCCACCCTCATTCTTGAGCAGCACCTCACTTTCCTCAGCAGCATGGAGCGCTTTCTCGGCAAACTCCTGACAGCCGAACTTCTCATAGCCTTTTCCACCTGTATTGGGCTCCTCGAAGAGTCCGAGACGGTATTTCACACGGAGGATTCTGCGAACGGCATCATCAATACGCGACATAGGCACCTTTCCTTCTTCGACCAACTGCTTGAGCAGGATACAGAAATCCACGCTGTAGGGGTCCATGCTCATGTCGATACCCGCATTGATGGCTATGCGGATGGCATCCTTCTTGTCCTTTGCCACACGCTCACGGGTGAAGAGGTTGTTGATGTCGGCCCAGTCGGTGATAATCATGCCATCCCAATTCAAGTCCTCCTTGAGCCATTTGGTGAGATATTCATAACTTGCATGTACAGGGACGCCATTGATACTGCCGGAGTTGACCATGATGGTGAGGGCACCAGCCTGTATGGCAGCCTTGAACGGCTCAAAATACTTTTCGCGCAGAACGTTGGGAGAAATGTATGCCGGTGTACGGTCCTTTCCGGAGAAAGGCGCGCCATAGGCAAAATAGTGCTTCACACTGGTAGCCACATGATATTTCCCCAAATGATTGGGGTCAGTCCCCTGATATCCCAGAATCTCAGCCTCCGCCATACGGGCATTGACCAATGCATCCTCGCCGAAACTCTCCCAGATACGCGACCAGCGCGGGTCACGTCCGAGGTCGAGCACAGGATTATACACCCACGGACAGTTGGCCGCCCTGCTCTCATAAGCCGTCACCTCAGCCATCTCCGTAGCCAATGCCGTATTGAAGGAAGCGGCGAGGTTGATGGGCTGCGGGAACATTGTACCGCCCTGCACGTAGGTCACACCATGGTTGTTGTCGAGGCCATAGATATCAGGAATACCGAGATATTTCATGGATTTCTTCTGAATCAAGCCAATCCACTCCTGCCATTGAGCAATGGTAGCCGCCCGTGTCCCGGGAGCATTGAGGATAGACCCCACCCTATGCTTGGCAATCAGGGTATCCAGCATGGTTTCGTTGAGTTTCCAAACCATGGGACCATTGTGTTCATAGATATCCACCGGGTATTTCCCCATGGCATCCATAATTTTCTTGTCCGACTTTTTGAGGAAATCATTGATTTCCTTTTCGGAACGGCCAAACTGGTTGAGCACGGCCCTTACCTTGTTGCGGTCGACCTTCGGGTTTTTCGGCATCATGCTTCCCATCACATCGAGGTTGAGTTCCAGCATCTGCCCCACCTTGTCGTCGAGGGACATTTTCGCCAACATCGCATCAATCTTGGCTTCCATTGCCTCGTCACGGGGAATGGCCGGCTTATTCTTTTGTGCCATTGCCGGCAAAGCGAGCACGGCAACCATCAGAATGAGGAGTTTTTTTCTCATAAGGATTTTCAGTTATAGTTTGTATTTGTTAGAACATTTTTTTGTGAATTCGTACAGGCCGCCCAGTCTTACATCATCAGTTTTCTGGCGGGGTTCCCAAGAACGGTGGTTCCAGCCTTCACTCTTTTGATGACAAAACTGCAAGCACCCACCACGGCGTTTTCCTCTACCACGACACCACCTCCGAGAACGGCCGATGTATGAATCATGGCACCATCCTGGATGACCACACCGCCCACACAGGTACAATGCGTATCCACCCTGACATAATTGCCCAACCTGCAATCGTGTGACACGCAGGCATAAGCCTGTATCAGGCAGTTGTCGCCGATGACAGAATCCACACCGACTATGGCAAATTCAGCAATGATGCAACCATCACCAATCTGGGCATTGGGTCTGACGACGGCACTTTTATGAATCAAGGTAAAGAATTTGGCCCCACGCTGCTTCAAAGATTCACAGACTTTCCTATTCACGGCAGTGTTGCCTATAGAACTCACAAAGATATCGTCCTCCTGGGGCTGATAATCCTTGATGGTGCTCAAAATAGGAGGATAGTTCTTAAAGCCATCCAAAGCACTCAGGTTGTCATCAATAAAGCCCTTGATGTCGAACTCCTCCCCATATCCCACACAACCCTGTGCGATGTTGTAGAGCGTCCGTCCCATACCACCAGAGGCTACGATAATAAGATGTTTCATATCAAACGCGTTATAAAGATTTACTCATTGTCACTCTCATTTTGGAGAGTCATGCTGAACACATTCACAAAGATAAGCATTATTCCTCTATCAATGTCGAAAGAGGCTTTAAAATCATCCTGCCTCCCGTTATTTTCTCCTATGCATCAAGCTCCACAGTTCCCTTACCCACAACACCAAAGAGGAGAGAATGATGATGATGACCCAATCGGTGAGAGACAGCGGCACGACATTGAAAAAGATGTTGACCACCGGCAACTGCACCATCAGCACCTGACCGACAAGGATAATCGTAGCGATGGTGAGGAATTGGTCGCAGTCGCGGAGATTCAGTCCGCTATCGTTCGTCCGGAACGCCCTGGCATTGAACAAATACCAGAAATGCGTCATCACAAAGATGGTGAAGAGCAAGGTCTGTTCATAGGGAGACACATGACCTTTGGATCCCAACGAGAGATGCAGCAAGTCGGTAAGACTATGTATATCCGCATGTTGGAAGATATAGAGCAGCACGACCAACAGGAAGAAGAAGAACAGTCCCACGCCCCAGATATTCTCCAGCATCATCTTGTCGAGGATGAAGGCCTTTCGGTCACGAGGTTTCTGTTGCATGACCCTGTCGGATGGCGGCAAGGCAGAAAGTGCAAAAGCCGCAAAGGTGTCCATGATGAGATTGACCCACAGCATCTGTGTCACCGTCAACGGAGACTCAGTGCCCAAGAACGCTCCCACGAGCACCAGGAAGCATGCCGCCACGTTGACCGTCAGTTGGTAAAGCAGGAAGCGCTGGATGTTTTGATAGAGCGACCTTCCCCATTTCACGGCCCTGGCTATGCTGGCGAAAGAATTGTCGATGATAGTGATATCGCTGGCTTCCTTAGCCACGCTGGTGCCTGCCCCCATCGACAGTCCTACATGAGCCGCATGGAGAGCCGGAGCGTCATTGGTGCCATCTCCGGTGACCGCCACCACATGGTTATTGGCCTGAAGAGCCTCCACCAGCCTTTTCTTATCCAAAGGTCTTGCCCTTGAGATAATCCTGAGGTCGTTGACCCTATCCTGGAGTTTCTCGTCCGACAAGTCATCCATCGAACGTCCATCGATGATGTTCTTTTCAGAGCAAGAGTCATCCCAGATGCCAATTTGTCGGCCTATCTCCCTGGCCGTCGCCATGGTGTCGCCTGTGACAATCTTGACATCAATCCCCGCATTCAAGCATGACTGCACCGCCTCACGGACATCCTCCCTCACCGGGTCCTCAATGCCCACAATGCCCAGGAACTGTAAAGGACCAGCATCAAGTTGTCCCTTCTGGATAGGAGTTTCACCATCCTCCAGCAACCGATAGGCAAAGCCCAAGGTGCGCATGGCCTTATTCTGATAGTCAGACAATAATTCCAAGTATTGTTTCCGCTCATCGGTGCTGAGAGTTTTGGAACACAAATCAAGCAAGATTTCGGGAGCCCCTTTGACATACAGCACTTGAGCACCTTCCTTGGCAGCAGAACGGACCACTGTCGCCATCAACTTCCTTTCCGTTGAGAAAGGCAACTCGGCCATCCTTATCGCCTTCTGCCTAACCACCCTGTAATCCACCTTTTGTTGCCAAAGCCACAGAAGCAACGCACCCTCTGTGGGGTTGCCCACGACATGAGGCACCTCGGTATTGAAATCAAGTGAAGCGGTGGAATTGACCGCCATGCCCTCCTTCACGAAAGGTGAATCAGCGAGCGACGTAGCCCTCACCTGCATGACATTTTGTGTGAGTGTACCTGTTTTGTCAGTACAGATAACCGTCGATGCGCCCATTGTCTCGCAGGCATGCATTTTGCGGACCAAGTTGTTGGTTTTGAGCATTTTGCGCATGGAGTTGGCCAGCGACAGCGACACCGCCATCGGCAGTCCTTCAGGTACAGCCACCACCACGAGCGTCACAGCAATCATAATGGTGTTGAGTGCATAGGCCAACAAGAAAGACAGGTTCTCCTCAGGCAAAAGCAAGTTGTGAAGCCAAACAACCGCCGCAATAAAGATGGCAAAAAAGACCACGACGGTCACAGCACAATGCCAAATCCGCATGGTGCGGAACTTGAAGATGACAAGATAGAAGAAGAATGCTGTAGGGATGGCCAAAATCCAGGCCTGCCATGACCAGTCGAAATAAACTAAGAGTCTGGAGACGATAATGATGCCGGCAAAAGCATAACTCAGGTTGGTGACAAGCACGCTCAATGAACCAAGTTGTTCATCAAGCGGTGTCTTCATTTTCCGTGTCACCCGGTTTTTCTCTTCCAAGTGCTTGGCCCGTTCTTTTTTCTGAGCATCAGCGTCATCAGCCGTCAGCGACTGCATGATTTTGCCGTTTTCGGT
>CACXDY010000369.1 GCA_902766505.1 uncultured Prevotellaceae bacterium | reverse complement strand
GTGCTGCCGTCGTACATCGAAGCATTGGCGATATCCAAGCCTGTCAACTCGGCTATCATGCTCTGAAATTCAAAAATATAGTGCAGTGTGCCCTGAGAGATTTCCGCCTGATAGGGGGTGTAACTGGTCAGGAATTCCGACCGTTCCACCAATTTGGGAATGATGGCCGGAGTGTAATGGTCGTACACGCCACCTCCGGCAAACACCGTCATCACCTGGTTTTTTCCGCAGAGGTTTTCCATTGTCCTTCTCACCTCCAGTTCGCTCTGGGCAGAAGGCAGGTCATAGTCGCCCTGAAAGCGGATTTGCTCAGGCACCTCGGCAAACAAGTCGCTGAGTGACTTCACGCCGACTTTCGACAGCATGGTGTCGATGTCTTGCTGCGTGTGAGGAAAGTATTTGTACATGTCGAGTGTTATTTATCCTCACAGAAAGTCTCGTAGGCTGCAGCATCCATCAGTTGCTCCAGTTCATCCTTGTCGCTGAGTTCCACCTTGATGATCCAGTTCTCGTAGGGGTCGGTATTCACCAATTCGGGAGCATCCTCCAAGGCCTCGTTCACTTCTACCACCGTGCCGCTGACGGGAGAGATGAGGTCGCTGGCGGCTTTCACGCTCTCTACGGCGCCGAATTCCTCGCCGGCGGTCACTTCATCGTCCTCCTCGGGCATATCCACGTAAACCACGTTGCCCAAGGCATGCTGTGCATAGTCGGTGATGCCGATAAATCCGAAATCGCCTTCGATTCTTACATACTCGTGCGACTCTGAATAATAGAGTCCTTCCAAAACTTTTGCCATGATTGTATTTTTTTATTTGTTGATTGATTATCAGTATTGTAGACAGGCTGTCGGTCCAGCCATGATTATTTCTTGTAATGCTTGTCGTAGAATTTTTTCTTGACCACTACGCCCGGGAAGGTCTTCTTGCGGATTTGCACCTCGAGCGGAGTGCCGAGTTTGGAGGCTGCGGTATCCACCAGGGCCATGCATACACTCTTGCCGGTGGAAATGGAGTTGTAGCCTGTGGTTACCTCACCTACTTGTTTCCCGTCTTGCAGTACGGGGTATCCATGCCGTGGGATAGCCTTCCCTTCCAGTTCGATGCCGATGACACGGCGGGCGACACCCTCTGTCTTTTGCTGCACCAGGGCATCCTTGCCGATAAATTCAGGCTTGTCGAGTTTGCAGAACATGCTCAGACCCGCCATCACCGGGGAAATCTCGGCCGACAGTTCATCGCCATAAAGCGGCAGTCCCACCTCGAAGCGGAGTGTGTCGCGGCAGCCCAGTCCACAGGGTTTGCACCGTCCGCTGTCGATGAGTTTGTCCCATTGGCGGCGGATGAAGTCGTGAGAGCCGTAAATCTCGAATCCGTCCTCTCCGGTATATCCTGTACGGCTGACGATGATGGTTTCGCCGTCCACTTCTATGGTTTTCGTGGTATAGAACGTGAGTTCGCTGCACTTGAGTTGCAGTACTTCCTCCATGACGGCCTCAGACTCCGGACCCTGTACGGCAATTTGTCCGTAGTAGTCGGAGCAATGGTCGAACTTGACATCGAATCCTTCGAGATGTCCGCGCATCCATTCCACATCCTTGTCGATGTTGGCGGCATTGATGACGAGGAAGAAATCGTTCTCGCCCATGCGGTAGACGAGCAGGTCGTCCACGGTTCCACCATTCTCATAGCACATCATGCCGTAGAAGATTTTTCCGTCGGCAGCCCCTGTAATATCATTGGTGAAGATGTGGTTGACATAGCGCTCTGCGTCCGGCCCTGTAATTCGTACCTCTCCCATGTGGGATACGTCGAATACGCCACAGTGATTTCTTACGGCCTGATGCTCATCTATGATAGAAGAGTACTGGATGGGCATGTCGTAGCCGCCAAAGGGAGATATCAGAGCACCGAGTGCCACGTGCTTGTCGTAAAGGCATGTTCTCTTGTTTTCCATATTGTTGTTTGTTAATTTATTAAGAGGTTGATAAAGTCTTGTCTGTTCAGGTGTCGGATAGTATGGCCGAGGTCTTCGGGCAGTGCCTGTTCCAGCCGTTGCCGTTCCAGCGGCAGCCCCATCAGGGGTGAGATGATGTGCTGCCCGATGTCGCCTGTGGCGAAGAAATCGCCCGAAAGTTGAACTTTCTTGATGATTCCGTTTTTCATCTCGAGAGAGACGGATATTTCGCCCACACCATCAATCCTGCCGCTATGCACCACTGTGTAACGTGGGTTGTGTCCGAAGATAAAATCCGGCATGAGATATTCCTGCTCCATCTCCTCGATGCAGGCCATCTCGGCGGCGGTGAGTATTCGCTCTTCTCGGCACAGGTTGTTCTTGAGTGCTGTCTGCACTTCCTCCACTGTCGGATGAGTGTAGTCTTTGAGCAGGGCAACCCGCTGCCGTACACTTTCCACGGCCTTGCTGGCCAGTTTCTCGCTGCTGGGTGTGATGCTTCCCACCATGTGTTCCATTTGGGTGTCATAGAGCAGGGTGCCATGCACGATGCTGTGACCGGCGAGATGGTAGAAGGCGTTGCCCGACACTTTCCGTCCGTCGATGAGGATATCGTTGCGCCCGGTAGCCTTGGCCTCGATTCCCATTTTCAGCAGGGCAAGCAATACGAGATTGACATAACGGTTGAAGGTGAGGTTGACGTCCTCGTCCTTGGTGATAAAGGACATCATGATGTTGCCTTCATCGGCATACACGCATCCTCCTCCACTTTTCCGCCGGTAAGTCTCAATGCCGTGTTGTCGGCAGTATTCCAGGTTTACTTCGTTTTCGATAAGTTGGTTTCTTCCGAAAATGACGGTGGGGACCACGCGCCATGTGAAGAAAGCGTCCTCCACATCGATAAACCTTGCCACATATTCCTCCATGGCAAGGTAGAAAGATAACTTGTGCTGCTGCTTGTCAGGCAGTGAAATATAAGTCATGGTGCGTTGGGCAGTCCCGATTGCTTTTTGCAAATATAGCAATAAAAAGTTTTACAGCCATCATTTTCGTGGTGTTTTTTTGTGCTGATGGCAGAAAAAAAACGGGCTGTTTCATATTGTTTCAGAAACAGCCCGTTTTCCTTTATTCTTTAAGCAGAAACGCCTTGAAATCTTCGAATTTTTTTGTCATCTCCACGCTCTTTTTCTCGCCTTTCATGAATTCGGCCAGTCGTGTGGGAATAGGGATGTCGGTTTTGAGGATTTCATCCACTTTTTCCTTGAATTTGGCAGGATGGGCGGTCTCGCAGAAAACGCCTGTTTCGCCATCGGCGAGCAGTTCTTTCAGTGCACGGTATCCGCAGGCGCCGTGAGGGTCGAGCACATAGCCTGTCTGCTCATGGCATTCCCGCATGGTCTCCCTGATGTCGTCGTCGGAATAGGTGGCTCCGCTGATATGGCTGGTGATGCGCTCATGGCTGCCGCCGTACAGGTCGTAGACGCGGGCGAAATTGCTCGGGTCGCCCACATCCATGGCATTGGCCAGCGTCTGGATGCTGGCTTTCGGCTCATATTTCCCCGTGAGGAGATAGTTGTAGAAGATGTCGTTGGCGTTGTTGGCGGCAATCCATCGCTTGATGGGCAGTCCCATAGCCGAACCGAACAGTCCGGCGGTGATATTGCCGAAATTGCCGCTGGGAACGCACATGACCATGTTGTCTGCCTTTCCCAAAGCCTTCATCCTGGCATAGGCATTGAAATAGTAGAATGCCTGCGGCAGGAAACGGGCCACATTGATGGAGTTGGCGCTCGTGAGTTTCATGTGCTCGTTGAGTTGCTGGTCGAGGAAGGCTTGTTTCACTAAAGCCTGGCAGTCGTCGAAGACACCATCGACCTCGATGGCGGTGATGTTCTGTCCAAGGGTGGTGAACTGGCATTCCTGGATGGGGCTGACCTTTCCTTTGGGATAGAGCACATAGACATGAATGCCCTCCACGCCGAGGAAGCCGTTTGCCACGGCAGACCCTGTGTCGCCACTGGTGGCCACGAGTACATTAACCTGCCCGCTGCCTTCCTGGCGGATGAAATATTGCAGCAGTCGTGCCATGAAGCGTGCTCCCACGTCCTTGAACGCGAGAGTGGGGCCATGAAACAGTTCTAACGAGTAGATGTTCTCCTCCACCTGGGCCACAGGGCAGTCGAAAGCCAAGGTGTCGCAGACGATGCGGTGGAGGTCCTCTCTGTTGATGTCCTCGCCGAAGAACGCATCAGCCACGGTGCATGCTATCTCTTGAAAAGAGAGTTGTTCGATGTGTTCGAAAAAGGAAGTCGGCAACGTCTTGATTTTCTCGGGCATATAGAGCCCGCGGTCGGGAGCCAGCCCTTTCACCACCGCTTCACGCAGGGAGGCGACGGGGGCTTTCCGGTTGGTACTGTAATATTTCATTGGTTGGATGATGTTATCTTGTGGTTTTATTCAGCCATGAGGGCATGTATGAATTGGGAGAGGTGCAGCAGTCCGTAATGTCCTTGTACGGCGGAGACCTCATCGTATTGGGTCACCCCGTCGGGCTGGATATCGCGGTGCCAGATGATGAAAGGAACCGGTTCGTTGACATGCGTGCGGATTTCCACCGGGGTGGGGTGGTCGGGCAGGACGGCGATACACACCGGCTCCTGCCAGGTGCTCACTTCTTTGTAGATGGGTTCCACGATGCGGTGGTCGAGATATTCGATGGTGCGCACCTTCAGTTCCAGGTTGCCGTCATGGCCTGCCTCGTCGCTCGCCTCGAGATGCAGGAAGACGAAGTCCTCGTTGCGCAATGCCTCGATGGCCGCCTGAGCCTTTCCCTCATAGTTGGTGTCGTAGAGTCCGGTGGCACCCTCCACCTCCACAATTCGCAGTCCGGCATAATGGCCTATGCCCTTGATGAGGTCGACAGCGGAGATGACGCTACCGCTCTTCACCTGTGGGAACAGTTCGGCGATGGTCTGCATCTTCGGCCGGTATCCGGGGCTCCAGGGCCAGATGGAGTTGGCCTCGTCACGTCCTTCCGCCCGTCGTGCCAAGTTGATGGGGTGGTCGGCCAGCAGTTGTTGCGATTTGATAATCAAGTCGTTGATTAGGTCGGCTGTCTGCTGAGGTGTCAGTCGGTTGGGGTCGTTTGTGGGGTCGTCATCCGCTTTGACGAGCAGGGGTTGCCAAGGTTCATCGGGATGGTCATGAGGAGGCGAGCAGGTGATATGCTTGTTGCCGCCCCTGATGACCAGCAGGTGCCGGTATTGGATGCCGGTGATGAATCTCACCCGCTCGTTGCCTAAATGTTGGTCGAGGTATTGGATGAGCGTGTCGGCGTCGGCCGTAGTCAGATGTCCGCCATGATGGTTTTTGATGTTTCCGTCTTTCAGACAGATGATATTGCAGCGGATAGCCATGTCGTCGGGTCGCATCTCATAGCCGATGGAGGCAGCCTCCAAAGGTCCGCGTCCCTCATAGACCTTGTCCAGGTCATAGCCCATGATGGCGGTGTTGGCCACTTCTGAGCCGGGAGGGAATCCCTCGGGCACCGTGATGAGTCGTCCGCAGCGGCCATTTTTGGCCAGTAAGTCCATATAGGGAGTGTTGGCATGTTGCAGAGGTGTCTTTCCTCCCAACCGCTCCACGGGGTGGTCGGCCATGCCGTCGCCAAGAATGATGATGTGTTTCATGCTGTAGGAAACTAAATGTTGGCAATGCTCATGATGTTGGCAAAGACGCCTGCTGCCGTCACGCTGGCACCGGCGCCATAACCCTGGATGAGCATGGGGAATTCACGGTAGCGTTCTGTGGTGAGCATGACGATGTTGTTGCTCCCCTGCAAGTTGTAGAACGGATGTCCTTGCGGTACTTCCTGCAGTGCCACATCTGTCTTGCCGTGGTCCATTGTTGCCACGAACCTCCACCGCTTGCCTTCTGCCTCAAGATTCTTCCGGCGCTGCTCAAAGGATGCGTCGAGTTCGGGCAGCCGTTTCCAGAATACCTCCACATCACCCTCGAAGAAATCATCGGGGATAAAGAGATTTTTCTCCACGTCTTCCTGTTCCACTTGATAGCCGGCCTCGCGGGTGAGGATGACCAGTTTGCGCACCACGTCGGTGCCGCTGAGGTCCACCCTGGGGTCGGGTTCGCTATATCCCAATTCCTTGGCTCTTCTCACCGTTTCGGAGAAGGGCACCTCGGCCGACAGTTCATTGAAGATGAAATTGAGCGTACCGCTGAGCACCGCCTCGATTTTGAGAATCTTGTCGCCCGAGTTGCAAAGGTCGTTGATGGTGCCGATGATGGGCAGTCCGGCGCCTACATTGGTCTCATAGCGGAATTTCACCCCTCGCTGCAGGGCGGTGAGTTTCAGTTTTCTATAAGTGTCGAAATCGGATGAAGCGGCAATTTTGTTGGCCGCGATGATGCTGATGTTGTGCTCCAGTAGTGACTGGTAGAGTCCGGCCACCTCGCGGCTGGCCGTACAGTCGACAAACACGCTGTTGAAAATGTTCATGCCCACCACCTCATCGTGCAACCGCTTGATGTTGCTGGGTTCCGAGGCGGCGAGTTGCTCCTTATAGTGTTCGAGGTCGATGCCGTCGCGGTTGAAGATGGCGTTCCTTGAACTGGCAATACCGACCACATTGAGTTTCAGCCGGCTGCTCTCTTTCAACAACTCATATTGCGAGCGGATTTGCTCGATGAGTTTGCTTCCCACCGTTCCGATGCCGCAGATGAAGAGGTTGAGCACCTTATATTCTGACAGGAAGAATGAATCGTGAATGACGTTGAGCGACTTGCGCAGGAAACGTCCGTCCACCACGAAGGAGATGTTCGTTTCCGAAGCACCCTGTGCACAAGCGATGACGCTGATACCGCTACGTCCCAAGGTGCCGAACAATTTTCCGGCGATACCGGGCGTATGTTTCATGTTTTCTCCCACGATGGCGATGGTGGCCAGACCACTCTCGGCATGCATGGGGAACATGGCTCCCGTCTCTATTTCCTTGGCAAATTCCTCGTCGAGCACCCGTACGGCGGCATCCGCATCTTCATCGCGCACACCAATGGAGGTAGAGTTCTCTGAAGAAGCCTGTGATACCATGAACACGGAGATGCCATTGGCCGCCAGCGCCGAGAAGATGCGCCTGTTTACTCCGATGACACCCACCATCGACAGACCCGTCACCGTGATGAGGGTGGTGCCGCTGATGCTTGAGATACCCTTGATGGGTTTCTGATAATCGTGCACCTTGTCCTTGATGATGGTTCCCGTCCCGGTGGGGTTGAAGGTGTTCTTCACCAGGATGGGGATATTCTTCACGCACACAGGATAGATGGTGGGCGGGTAGACCACCTTGGCACCGAAGTTGCAAAGTTCCATCGCCTCGATGTAACTCAACTCATTGATGGTGTAGGCTGTCTTGATGACTTTGGGGTCGGCGGTCATGAATCCGTCGACATCCGTCCATATTTCCAGGATTTCCGCATCCATGGCTGCGGCAATGATGGCTGCGGTATAGTCGCTGCCGCCACGTCCGAGGTTGGTCACCTCGCGAGTGTCGCGGTCGCGGCTGATGAAGCCGGGCACGAGAGCCACCCGTGGCAGGTCGGTGAACGTCTCGCGCACGAGTTGTGCGGAGAGTTCGCTGTCGAGTACATGCTTTCCACCCTTGCGTACGGTCTTGATAAAGTCGCGTGCGTCATACCAGCGTGCCCCCTTTATCAGGGCCGCCACGATATTGCTGCTCAGCCGTTCGCCGTAACTCACGATGGTGTCGTGCGTCTTCTCACTAAGGTCGTGTATGAGGTAAACACCGAAATAAATGCTCCGCAACTGCTCAAAGAGCGCGTCGATGGTAGAGAAAAGGATTTCACGCTTGCGGGGCTCTGTGATGATGGTGTCAATCATCTGATGGTGTCTGTCCACCATGTTCTGAAACTCCTGCCTATAACTCTCGTCCCCCTTCAGGGCCAGTTTTGAGGTGGCAATCAGTTTGTCGGTTATACCACTGAGGGCGCTTACCACCACTACCACGGGTTGCCGGCGTGCCTCGGTTTCAACAATACGTTTCAGACTAAGAATACTGTTTACGGAACCAACGGATGTTCCGCCAAATTTTAATACTTTCATTCTTTTTTTATTCATTTGGCACCCCAATACAAATGGGGCTTTGTCCATAATTCGGCGCAAAATTACGAAGTTTCATCGACAAAGACGAAAAAAACGCGTGTAATCTTTATTTACCGTTCATCACCTTGTCGTAATCAGCCTTCACCAGGTCGTCTTTTCCCTCGACCAGTCGTTTCCCGGGTTTGAACCTGTCGCTGATAACATCGCGCTCCGCCTTGTAGTAAGGCGTATTCAATTCTCCCAGATGGAACATCAGGTGGCAGATGTTGTCGATGGTGAAAGGCCGTTGGGAAGCCGAGCGGATGGCTTCCACGGTCTCTGGATGCTTCTCGATGTACTCATCCGAGCACCATATCACGAATGGGATGTTGTGGATGTTTTTCAGCCACCCTTTCTCAATACCTTTGTATACCCGCCATGTGGCATCCTTATAGTCATAGGTCTCCTCGCCGTGGTCAGAGAGGTAGACAACCACCGCGTTTTTGTTGCGGAACTGGTCAAAAATGTTGTTCAGCACATGGTCGTTGAAAAGGGTGGAGTTGTCGTATTCGGCAATCAACTTTTTCTTCTCAGCAGTCAGGTAGGGTTCCTGCCGTTTGATGCTGTCGGCCGTGAAATGGTCGAACTGCTCGACATGCGGATACCGGTAGTAGGGAGGCGAGTGTTGTCCCATGAGATGGAAGATAACTAAGTTGTGAGCCGACAAATCCTTGGCCTCGTTCTTGAAAGAGTTGACGACAGGGTAGTCGTAGATATGGTGCATGTCGGACATCTGTGTGTACGACATGTCGATGATTTCCGGGTGGTAGATGAATGAATTGATGGAGAAGGAGAAATTGGCAAAAGGCATCAGTTCCTTCTGGTTGTCCCACATATAGACATGGTAGCCGGCCGATTTGAAGATGGCGGGGAAAAAGGGGTGTTGTGACCATGTCTCCCCCTCGGAGAAGTTGTTGCAGCAGAGCATGTTTTTCATCGAGGGACTGGTCAGTCCGAAGGATGTGACGGCGTCGTCGAATACCGTCAGATTGCCGGCTTCTCGCTCCCGCATCATGTTGGGAGTGGTGTTCAGGGAATATCCATAGATGCCGGCATGCCATTTGTTGTAGGACTCACCGATGACGAGCACGACGTTGAGTGAGTCGGTTCCGGCAATGGTCGAGTTCGTCTTGCTGATTTGCCGGTTGGTTTCCAGCGCCTGTTTCGTCTCGTTGCTGCAGAGATGCAGTCCGTAGATGCTTTGTCCGAGCAGACTGATGGGGTCGGACGGATAGACAGCATGAATCAGTTCCTGGTTCTGCAACTGGTCATTGGTTTGATAACTGAAAATTCTGAAATAGCATTTGCTCGCCACGATACCACCTATCAGAACCAGTGTGAGCAGGGATGCCAGGATTGTCTTGCCTGCCGTGGCCTTCGGTTTCACATGTTGGCGGCGGTGGTACCATCTTTCGGCCAGGACAATGGCTATTATGACAGCCGCTATGATGGCGTAGGAGGTGAGGCTGGCTCTTGAGAACAGGAACTGGTCGAAGAATCCCGAAGCCTCCCGTTTGTTGGTCTCCGCCACCAACACCAGCGCTTGCGGGTTGATGGTCATGAGGAAGTTGTGCCAGAGGAACTGGCTTGCTGCAAAGAGGAATCCGATGATGGCATAGAGGGAAATTTTCAGCCATTTCTTCCGTGCCCAAGCCACCAGTGCGGTGAGAAGGTAACTGAAAAGGAAGACGATGGCCACCTGACCGGCCAGATTTTCCACCGAAGTCCTGAACGACGGATTCACGATTTGTTCATGGATATTCCGGATGGGCTGCTCGATGAGCATAAGTGCGGTGAACACGAAAAAAGGAAGTTCCTTGATGACTGGTGAAAGGATGGTCATCAGGAATCCTGACAGTTTCTTTGCCATGTTAGTCTGTCGTTTTTTATGAAAAGAGAAGGTATAATCACCCGATTGGGTGCCATACGAGGTGCAAAAGTAGTGCAACTTGCTCTGAAAGCAAAATTTTTTCCGTTTTTTTTCATCCCACCACCTCCATGGTTTCACAAATATTTCATAACTTTGCGCTATCTTTATCCCGACATTTACGCAACCATGAAAATCATAGATGCACACAGCCATTTATGGCTAAGACAGGATACGACATGGAATGGTCAGAAAATCAGTCCATTACCCAATGGCCGCTCCATGTTTCTCGGTGAGGAGGTTCAGATGCTTCCTCCCTTCATGATAGATGGAAAAAACACGGCAGAGGTGTTTATTTCCAACATGAACTATGCCCAAGTGTCCGCAGCCGTCGTTGTACAGGAATTCATCGATGGCCAGCAGAACGACTATCTCGACATTGTCCGCCGCCAATATCACGACCGTTTCTTTGTCTGTGGAATGGCCGACTACCTCACCCCGGGGTTCTTCTCCGAGGCAGAACAATTGATAGAAAGTGGATTTCCAGGCATGGCCATTCCCGGCCACCGTATCATCACCGACCGGAAGCGTGTGATGCTCAACAGTGATGAGATGATGCGGATGTTCCATCTGATGGAGGACCGTGGCATCATCCTCTCCATCACGCTTGCCGATGGCGACATTCAGGTGGGCGAGATGCGCGAGGTGATAGAGGAATGTCCCCGCCTCAAGGTGGCGGTCGGTCATTTCGGAATGCCTACCGTGGAGGGATGGCATGAACAGTTGAAACTGGCTCTTTATGAGAATGTCATCCTCGAGTCGGGCGGCATCACCTGGCTTTACAACTCAGAGTTTTATCCATACCCGACAGCCGTCAAAGTAATCCGTGAGGCCATCGATACTGTCGGAGCAGACAAGGTGATGTGGGGCAGCGACTATCCCCGCACCATCACCGCCATTACCTATAAGATGTCGTATGACTTCATCTTGAAGACAACAGAACTCACCGATGAGGAGAAGACCCTGTTTCTCGGTGAGAATGCCCGCCGGTTCTATGGCTTCGACGAACTGTTGGACATCCCCCGCGTGAAAAATATGTCAGAATGAACTAATCTTCTTTAAAACAAACAAAAAATATGAACTATCCAAAAATTGGTATTCGACCGACTATCGACGGGCGTCAGGGAGGCATCCGTGAGAGTCTTGAGGAAAAAACGATGAACTTGGCGAAGGCCGTGGCTACATTGATCAGCAGTCATGTACGCAATGGCGACGGTTCGCCTGTAGAGTGTGTCATCAGCGATGAGACCATCGGCCGTGTGGCCGAGAGTGCCCGTTGCGCCGAGAAATTCGAGCGCGAGGGAGTGGGTGCCACCATCACGGTGACCTCGTGTTGGTGTTATGGCTCAGAAACCATGGACATGAATCCCTATTATCCCAAAGCCGTTTGGGGATTCAATGGCACGGAGCGTCCCGGAGCCGTCTATCTTGCCGCCGTACTCGCCGCCCATGCCCAGAAAGGTCTGCCGGCCTTCGGTATCTATGGCCACGATGTACAGGATTTGGACGACAATACCATCCCCGACGATGTGGCAGAGAAAATCCTGCGGTTTGCAAGAGCCGCACAGGCCGTAGCCACCATGCGCGGAAAGAGTTATCTTTCGATGGGCAACACCTGTATGGGTATCGCCGGTTCGATAGTCAATGCAGACTTCTTCCAGGACTATTTGGGCATCCGCACAGAATATGTTGACTTGGTGGAAATCCTGCGCCGTGTAGACCTCGGTATCTACGACCCCGAAGAATTTAAGAAAGCCATGGCCTGGACAGAGCGCCTCTGCAAGCCCCATGAGGGCCTCGACTATAACGAGGAGCAGGGCAAGGCCAAGACCCGTGAGGAGAAAGACAAGGACTGGGAGTTCACGGTGAAGAACATGATTATCATCCGCGACCTCATGGAGGGCAACCCCCGGCTCTTGGAGTTGGGTTTCAAGGAAGAGGCTTTGGGCCACAATGCCATCCTCGGCGGTGTGCAGGGTCAGCGTCAATGGACCGACTATCAGCCCAACTTCGATTTCCCCGAGGCTCTCATGTGCACCTCGTTCGACTGGAACGGTATCCGTGAGGCCAAGGTGCTGGCCACGGAGAACGACTCTCTCAACGGTATCTCCATGCTCTTCGGCCACCTGATTACCAACATGGGTGTGATGTTCTCCGATATCCGCACTTACTGGAGTCCGGATGCTGTGGAACGGGTGACCGGAAAACGCCCCGAGGGAATGGCCTCCGGCGGTTTCATCCACCTCATCAATTCAGGAGCCACCACGCTGGATGCTACGGGTGCCATGAGTGATGCCGAGGGCAACCCGGTGATGAAGCCTCATTGGGAGATGACAGACAAAGACGTGGAGGCATGCCTCAATGCCACCACCTGGTATCCTGCCGACAGAGGCTATTTCCGTGGCGGCGGTTTCTCCTCCAACTTCCTCACCCGTGGCGGCATGCCGATGACCATGATGCGTCTGAACATGGTCAAAGGACTCGGTCCCGTGATGCAGTTGGCCGAGGGATGGACTGTGGACCTCGACCCCGAGGTGCATCATATCCTCAATATGCGTACCGACAAGACCTGGCCTACCACCTGGTTTGTGCCGCGCACCATGCCCAACCGCGATGCTTTCAAAGATGTCTACTCAGTGATGAACAATTGGGGCGCCAACCACGGAGCCATTGCCTACGGGCACATCGGAGCCGATATCATCACCCTTTGCAGCATGCTCCGTATACCCGTCTGCATGCATAACATCGAGGACAAGGATATCTTCCGTCCTTCGGCATGGAATGCGTTTGGTATGGATAAGGAGGGCGCTGACTACCGGGCTTGTGCTGACTTCGGCCCTATCTACGGATAATCAACGCGGCGGGTCTTCCTGTCACATGGCAGGGAGACTCGTCATTTATAGTATAAACCAATAATAAAAAGGAACGATGCAAAAACCGAAACTTGTAGAGAAAAAGTACCTGATTACGTTTATCTTGGTGACCTCACTCTTTGCGCTATGGGGATTCGCCAATGATATCACCAACCCGATGGTGGCGGCATTCCAGACTTTGATGGAACTCACGGCATTCAAGGCGTCCATGGTGCAGTTCGCATTCTATGGCGGCTATGCGACCATGGCCATTCCCGCTGCCCTGTTCATCCGTAAGTTCAGTTACAAGAGTGGCGTGATGCTGGGACTTGCACTCTATGCTACGGGTGCGTTCCTTTTCATTCCGGCGGCTTATATGCAGAGTTTCTTCTTCTTCTGCATGTCGCTCTATATCCTGACCTTCGGACTGGCTTTCCTCGAGACAACCGCCAACCCCTTCATTCTCTCCTTGGGCGACAAGGCCACTTCGACACAGCGACTCAACCTCGCACAGGCCTTCAACCCCATGGGTTCGCTCTGCGGTATGGCCGTTGCCTCGTTTGTGGTGCTGCCGCAGTTGATTTCTGACCGTCGTGATGCTGCCGGGCAGACCTTTTTCGCCACCCTTTCGGAAGCGGAGAAAGCCGGCATCCGCGTACACGACCTGGCCATCATCCGCAATCCCTATGTCGCCATAGGACTGGTGGTCGTGGTCATGTTCATCGTCTTTGCTCTCGCCAAGATGCCCAAGACCGAGAGCGAGGAGAAGAAATCCGTGGGCCTGAAGCATACCACCCGTGAGACGCTCTCCAACCTGTGGCACAATACCATCTACCGTGAGGGTGTGCTGGCGCAGATGTTTTATGTGGCTGCCCAAATCATGACTTGGACCTTCATCATCCAGTATGCCGATAACTTAGGCATCAATAAGGCCACCGCCCAGCGTTACAATATCATCGCCATGGTGATGTTCCTGAGCAGCCGTTTCATTGCCACATTCCTCATGCGCTATGTGAACACCCGTGTGTTGCTCGCAGCCTTCGCTGTCGGTGCGGCACTTTGCTCAATAGGAGCCATTGTCATTGTGGGCATGCCTGGTCTCTACAGTCTCATGGGCATCAGTTTCTTCATGTCGCTGATGTTCCCCACCATCTACGGCATTGCCTTGGAGAATGTCGACAGCCTTGACACCTCGTTGGGTGCCGCCTTCCTGGTGATGGCCATCGTGGGTGGTGCCATCATGCCACCGCTTCAGGGAATGATTATCGACTTCAAAACCGTGTTCGGCCATCCTGCTGTGAATGTCTCCTTTGTGTTGCCGCTAATCTGCTTCATTATCATCTTCATCTATGGCCTGAGGTCCTATCGGCTCGGAAAGACCCAGACAGACAAATAAACACCTGATACCGATGACAGAAGGAACAAAAGTAAGGGAATACGGACGCCCTGTGAAAAGATACGTTCAGACGATGGAATTGCGTGATGAACCGGCGCTCATCGCCCGCTACCGTCGTGCTCATAGCCGTGAGGAATCTTGGAAGGAAGTCCGCGACGGCATCCGCCAGGTAGGCATCCTCGAGATGGAGGTGTATTTGGTGGGCACCCGTTTGGTCATGATTGTGGAGACGCCTCTTGATTTCGATTGGGATAAAGCCATGGCGGAGTTGGCCACCCTTCCCCGACAGGAAGAGTGGGAGGCTTTTGTGGCTCAGTTTCAGAAATGCGATGCCACAGCCACCAGTGATGAGAAATGGCAGATGATGGAACGAATCTTCTATTTGTACGACTGACAGGAAAAACGCCAGAATAAGTATCAGTACAGCAGACAAAGTGAACAAAACGTTCCGCTTTCTTGGTGTAAAAGGCGGTTTTTGGCGGTATAATTTTGAAAATTGGAAATTATTTTATTAATTTGCAGCCGATTTGAAATGTAAACTCATCAAAATATTATTTATTATGAAGAAATTATTTTTGGCTATCGTAGCCGTAATGATGTCTGCACCAATTTTCGCCCAGTTCAATAGCGGCGGTTTCTCTATCGATGAGGAGCATCTCTATTTTGGTGTTCGTATTGGTGTCAACTTCAGTGGTATCAGTGGTGATGTCAGTTCAGCCAATTCCCGTACTGGTATGACCCTCGGTGGTGTAGTTGGTCTCCGTGTTTCAGAGGATTATCCTGTGTTCTTGGAGAGTGGTGGATACTACACAGAGCGTGGTGGTAACAAACTGACCTATATTGATTCGGACAAACAACTGATGCAGAATGTGAAAGGTCATGCCAACTATCTGGAGGTGCCTCTTCTCATCAAGTATGGTATCGCTTTGGAAAACAACATCGCCATCCTGCCTTTTATCGGTCCTTATTTGGCCCTTGGCGCAACGGGTGATTACAAGGCTCTCAAGCGTCCGGAAATGGGTTTCAAACTCGGTTGCGGTGCAGAGTGGAACAACCTCTATCTGGAGGCACTCTATAACTTTGGTGTTACCAATATTGCTGATGTGAAGCATATGGACTATTCTTCGCACGGTCATGCATTCAGCATCAACTTTGGTGTGAATTTCTAATTCTGAATAAAGGGTTCGCCCCTTCAAAAAGCCCAAAGTCTTGGTTTGTCACCAGTCTTTGGGCTTTTTCTTGTTACGACTTTTTCCTGACTCTTTAATCCTTGTATAGTTGGAATTCACATGGGCTTGTTGTCTAATGGCTCCCGCCCATTCGCTTGGGTCGTGCCACGGGGACAGGTCTGTGGCATCGGCTTGCCATGATGCCATTGCCCTGTCCCCTGGCACGCGGTCTGAGTTGCAACGCACTGATTCTTAAGAAATTATCATTCATTCTTGGCGTTTTGTTCCAACCATCCTAAATCCTTCCTTCGTAAGGAAGGACTTCGACCTCTCTCCCAAGGCCCTCTCCCCTGACCAGGGAAGAGGGATGCAACCGCGCCTACTCGGCGCTCGTTCAC
>CACXDY010000368.1 GCA_902766505.1 uncultured Prevotellaceae bacterium | reverse complement strand
TAAGAATTATTCCGCGCAAAAACTGGCTGAGGACTTGGGAACCAACACAAGGTATATTTCAGCCGTAGTAAATGTAAGATTTCACATGAATTACACTTCTTTTGTCAACAAATTTCGTATCGAGGAGGCTATGGCTCTGCTGGTTGACAAGAGATACCAGAAACTGAAGATGGAAGACATCAGCAATATGGTAGGTTTTTCCAACAGACAGTCATTCTATGCGTCATTCTTCAAGGTCAATGGAATTACACCGCGCGAATACAAAATGAAACATCTGGCACAGCATCCTTCGCTGGTCGACTCTAAACGCGTTGCCAAAGGGGCTAAGAAAAAAACGTCCAAAAAAGTAGAATAATGATGGAACAATTTGCCTACGCAGGCATCAGATTTGCCGACATACAAATACTGAGATACCATCTCGATGGCTTTGACAATCTCACCGTAAAGCAAAAAATCTATGCCTACTGTCTGGCTAAAGCTACCCTCTGGGGGAGGGACATCACCTTCGACCAAATGGGTATATACAACCTCCGTATCAGAAAGCTGATGGAGGTTGTATATTTTGATGTAAAAGATTTTGGAGACTCCAAAAATGTGGAGGCACTGAGAGAATATCTTTATAAAGTGTGGTTCTCCAATGGTATCCATCATCATTATGGTGGAGAAAAGTTTATCCCAGGCTTCTCTCCCGACTTCTTGATAAAAGCTGTTATGAATATCGATGACGACAGGTTGCCGCTATTCTCTGGTGAAACTCCGGAGAAGATGCTTGAGCAATTGCTTCCAGTGATATTCAACCCTGACACCTTGTCCAAGAAAGTCAATCAGAACGACGGGGAGGACCTCGTCGTCACTTCGGCTGTTAATTTCTATGAAGGCCTCACCCAACAGGAAGTGGAAAACTTTTATGCCAAGGTGAAAGAGAAGGATGGTCTGCAGCCTCCTTCTTGGGGACTCAATAGCAAACTCGTCAAGAAGGATGGGAACATCAGTGAAATAGTGTGGAAGGCTGACGGGATGTATGGGAAAACTATCAGCAAAATCATCTACTGGCTCGAGAAAGCAAAGGAGGTGTCTGAAAACAACCAACAAAAGAAGGTCATCTCTCTCCTCGTGGATTATTACCGCTCGGGGGACTTGAGGACCTTTGATGAGTATAGCATTGAATGGGTGAAAAGCACAGAGGGCAACTTGGATTTCATCAATGGATTCATAGAGGTTTATGACGACCCGCTCGCCACAAAGGCAACATGGGAGGGTATCGTTGAATACAAAGACCTGGAAGCTACTAAGCGCACACGGTTGATCAGCGACAATGCTCAATGGTTTGAGGACCATTCACCGGTGGATGAGCGATTCAAGAAAAGTGAGGTGAAGGGCGTGACTGCCAATGTGGTGTGTGCCGCCATGCTGGGGGGTGGCGAATATCCATCCACCGCTATCGGTATCAACCTCCCCAATGCTGACTGGATTCGGACGGTGCACGGCAGCAAGAGTGTTACAATAGGAAACTTGATTGATGCCTATAATAAAGCGGCTCATGGAAACGGTTTTCGTGAGGAATTTGTGGCGGATGCGAAAATGCTGGAATGTCTGGAAAACTATGGCGATTTATGTGACGACTTGCATACTGATCTTCATGAATGTTTGGGACATGGCAGCGGACAAATGCTGCCAGGGGTTGACCTCGATGCGCTCAAGGCTTATGCCAGTACGATAGAGGAGGCGAGAGCCGACCTCTTTGGGCTCTACTACATCGCTGACCAAAAATTGGTGGAATTGGGGTTGTTGCCCAACATGGAGGCCTATAAATCGCAGTATTATTCATATCTGATGAATGGCTTGCTCACACAGCTGACAAGAATAAAGGCGGGTAACCGCATTGAGGAGGCGCACATGCGCAATAGAGCTTTGATTTCCAGATGGGTGCTCGACCATGCTGATGGCGCTGTCCGTCTGGAGAAACGTGATGGAAAGACTTTCCTCATCATTGATGATTATCCACGCGTGAGACAGGCTTTTGCCTCGTTGTTGGCCGAGATTCAAAGAATCAAGAGCGAGGGCGATTATCCTCAGGCGAGACAATTGGTGGAAAAATATGCTGTGAAGATTGACCCCGTTCTTCATCAGGAAATCTTAGACAGGTATGCGCGGTTGAATCTCGCTCCTTATAAAGGGTTTCTCAATCCCAGACTCCAACTCGTTCGTGACGAATTGGGAAAGATTGTGGATGTTGTGGCCGACTATTCTGAGACGTATGAACAACAGATGTACCGTTATTCACATGATTATTCCGTAGAATTGCCATAATGAACAAGGATACACTCGATAAGGTAAAAAACATCAAACAGTCGTTCCGTATTCTGATGAACGGCGAGACTGCTCGGCAGATGCGGCTGAGCGGTGTCAACTACCACTTGAATTGGGGCATAGCCCTCACCGACTTGATGAAAATGGCTAAAGAATACGAGAAGGATGAGTTCTTGGCCATGGAATTGTGGAAGGAGAATATTCGGGAGTGCAAACTTCTCGCTGTCATGCTGATGCCCTCTGAAAGGATGACAGTTCAGTTGGCGGAGTTGTGGATGGAGCAGGCTCCTACTCAGGAGATTGTGGAGGCCTTGGCTTTCCACCTGCTGCAATATGTGGATTTTGCTCCTGAACTTGCTTTCCGATGGATAGCTGCTGAGTCTCCGATGTGTCAGATAGGTGGATATCATATCCTGGCACGTCTGTTCTCCCGCGGCAAACTTCCCGACGACCGTGAGATATGTGAAGTCATCGACCAGGCAATTTCTGCCCTGCACGATGAGTCGACAAGTGTCAAGCATGCAGCCTACAACTGCCTGCAGAAATTATCCCAGATTGATGACGGATATGCCGTTGTAGTGGAGAAAGCGTTGAAAACCAATGGCTTTTGACAAGACTTGCAAGCACTTCCATCTTCTCTGAATGGGCAATGACTCTAACGAATCAATCCAAATAGTAAACCCAAATATAAAAATGAGACAGTCATTCAAGTATATCTCTCCTGCGTTGGTGTGCGTGGCATTGGCGGCATTGGCGATACTCATGGTCTTGTTCGAATCCGACTATTTGTGGAAATCACAGGAACTGAACCTTTTTCTGCCCACATCCTCGTTCTTCCATGATAGGATGTTGCTCCCCGGTGGTTTCCTCTCATGGTGTGGAGCTTTCCTGACCCAGTTCTTCTATATACCTTGGTTGGGTGCCGTGGTGCTCTGTCTCTGTTGGGCTTTGGTGGC
>CACXDY010000367.1 GCA_902766505.1 uncultured Prevotellaceae bacterium | reverse complement strand
CTCCATCCCCGCTGACGGGAAACGTCATGAACTGACCTTCTCCATGCGTGAGGACAAAGAGGGGGTACAGGTAATAGGAAGTTTCAACGCCGAGAACAAATACCGGAGCCTGGATGCGGCTTCTCTTCCGAAGTCATTGCTGAGTACCACTGGACGTGGATACAACGTGGTAGGTATCGTGGCGCCCAATCATGAGCCTACCAATCATTCTTTAAGGGATATATGTGCCTGTAGGGAAGGATGGGAAAAATGGGGACGCAAGGTGTTGCTGCTCTTCGAGGATGAGGATGCCGCACGGCGTTTCAACTTCTCAGAACTGCCTGAAATGCCTTCTACGGTGGAATGGGGGATTGATGTGGATGGAAAATGTCTGCAGGAGATACGTCAGCAGATGAAGTTGCGCTCTGAGGCTTTGCCCGTATTCGTCATCTACGATTCGTTCAACCGCGTCGTGCATCTACAACAGGGATATACCATCAACTTGGGGGAACAATTGCTAAAGGTGATTGGAAAACTATAACTGTGACAGCGTGTCGAGTATTTTTCTTACTTTCTCACGGTCGGTGACTCCTTGCGAGGATGCCGAACCGTGGATTTCCACGGCACCCGTCTCTTCGATGATTTGACGGACGTTTTGTTCGTTCACACCACTGCCGGGCATGACGATAAGGCGTCCGGAAGCAAGCGTGGTCAAGTGACGCAAAAGTGGGATACCCTCCACGGCGGTCGGCTGTTGACCGGAAGTCAGCAACCGCTGACAGCCAAGGTCGATAATCTGTTCAAGGCTTTCTATCGGATGACGGCACTCGTCGAAAGCGCGGTGGAAGGTGACGGGCTTTCCGTTGGCTGCGCTCATCAGCCGGCTCATGGTGCGAGTGTCTATATCTCCTTGGGGTAAAAGGGCTCCGAAAACAAATCCGTCGGCATAGGGAAGGGCTTCCTCGATGTCGCGCTCCATCACGGCTGTTTCATCTTCACGATACACGAAATCGCCCTCCCGGGCACGAATCAGCACATGGATAGTGAGTTGGGGATAACGTTCTCTCACCGATTTTAGCATACCTATCGATGGCGTCAAACCTCCCAATGGCAGGGCTGTGCAAAGTTCTATGCGCTTGGCACCGCCTGATACCGCTTCCTCGACACTCGCCAGGTTGGCCGTGCATGCCTCAAAGAGATAGTTCATGAAAGAAGGTGTTTATTGGTTTGCTCCGGCACGGTTTCTTGATTTCTTCCAATAATGTCTTACCACAAAATAGGCGATGACGAGGACAACGATGGCAATGATGCCCCATTTGATGTAGTCGCCATAGATGATGAGTTGGTCGTTGAGTTGGTCCTCGGGAACGAACGAATGAAGATACCATCCCAAGGCGGCTAAGATACAGTTCCATAAACCTGCTCCAAGGGTGGTGTAAAGCAGGAATTTCCAGTAGGGCATCTTGGCCAGACCGGCGGGGATGGAGATGAGGTGGCGGATGCCGGGAATCAAACGGCCGGTGAGGGTGGCCGCCACGCCATGGTCATAGAAATATTTCTCGCTCTTCTCCACCTTTTGCTGGTTGAGCAGACAGAGGTGCCCTATCCGGCTGTTGGCGAATTTGTAGATGATAGGGCGGCCGAGGAAGTAGCCGGCCACGTAGTTGATGGAGGCTCCCACGTCGGCTCCTAATGTTCCGAAAAGGATGACAAGCAGGACATTGAGATGCCCGCCCGCCGCATGATAGGCTGCCGGAGAGACAACCAACTCGGAAGGAACGGGCACAACTGTGCTCTCGAGCAGCATCAACAGGAATATGGTGGGGTAGGTGAGGTTGCCCAAAAGGGCAGTAATCCAGTTCATATGGTTGGGTGGTTTTTGGCGTATGAATAATAGTCTGATGGCTCCATTCCTTCGGGGAAAAGAAAACCAAGAATGGAGGCTGTTTCCGACGGCGCTTTCTCTGCGGCTGTTTTCAGATAATTCAGATACTCTTGGTGCAACCCCAGGTCATAGGCGCAAATGGAAAGATAGGCGTATGCCTGCGGGATTTTTTGAAAATCGGAAGGGGTGAGGCCCGTGAGAATGTTGTAGGCCACCTGGATGTAGTTGTTGTCGTAGAGTGAGATGGCTACACGAAGCAAGATGATTGGGGAGTAGATGGAATGCTCCACAGCCTGGCGGAAAAAGTCCTGGGCCTCGTCTGGATGTTGATTCTCTAAATAGACATGACCACGGAGAACAGTGATTTCGTCTACATTGCTCTCTGGCAACCGCTCCATCTTGTCAATGGCTTCCATGGCCTCGGCTATCTTGCCCTGCTGACTGTAGGCAAAGGCCAACTCGAGGTAGATATCCACCAACCGACCGGGAATATGCTCTTTGGCTGCTTTCTCGGCTTTCAGCAGGTCGGCTACTCCTTCGTCATAACGATTGAGATATGTCTTGCAGAGTCCGGCATTGAGGGGACCGTCGATGTTGGCTGGACGGAGGGCTCCGTGACGCTCGAAATACACGATGGCTTCCTCATAGTTCTTCAGTTTCATCAACGCCTGGGCTTTGTAGAGAAGGGCATCCTCATCGTTGGGGTTGATGGCGATAGCATATTCACTGCTGGTAATGGCATCGGAGAGATGCCCCTGAGCCAGTTGGGCACAGGCAGTCATGTCCCAGTAATAGGCGGAATAGGGATGCTCGTCGAGTAGTTGCTCAAACACGTCCTCGCAGGCCTTGTAGTCACCCTCGCAATAGTGGATGCGGCCTACGACTTCCTTGTAGTCCGGTAATTCTGTCTCGCTGGATTTGGCAAGCCATTTCCGAGCAAAGGCGGGCTGCTCATAATCGATAAAAAGTAGGGCCGTGTCGAGCACAAAATCATCGTAGTCGTGTTCACTGAGTTGGTCGAGACAGGTTTCCATCCATAAGTCAGCCTCCTCACTCTTCAACGAGGCGATAAGTATTTCTGCCTTGATGTTGTAGTAGTCAAGGTCGTATTTGTCCTCGATTTGCTCTGCCAACTGCATGGCTTTCTTGGGATTGTTCTCGCGAAGCAAGGCAATACGGGCCTTGAGCAAGAGTGGGGAAGTGGCTCCCTCAAACATGCTCAAAGCCTCATCTGCAACGGCTAATGCACGGTTGGTGTCACCGCGCCAATGGTAATAGTCGCCGATATCGGAAAGTTGGTCGGAGTCGAGATATAATGATTCTCCCCGTTGCTGGGCTTCCTCATATCTGGCGAGTAAGTCGCGGAATTCCTTGCTGTCGAAATAACTATCCATCAGCAAGTATCGTCATTTCTTCTGTTTCGACCAAGTGTCCTTGAGACCCACGGTCTTGTTGAATACAGGATGGTCGGCGGTGGTGTCGGGGTCGGCCATGAAGTAACCGATACGCTGGAATTGCAGGTAAACACCCGGACGCATGGAAGCGGCATAAGGCTCCACGTAGCAATCGGTCAGGATGCTCAGACTGTCGGGGTTGATGAGTTGCTTCATGGCGGTCACTGCATCGCATTGCTGCTGCTCGCGGAGAGCGGCAAGTTCATCGCGGGGATTCTCCACTTTCCACAGACGGTCGTAAAGACGGACCTCGGCTTTCACGGCATGGGCGCAATTTACCCAGTGCAGGGTCTTTCCCTTGATTTTACGGTTCGAACCGGGCAGACCACTACGCGAGTCTGGGTCGTAGGTGCAGTAGATGGTGGTCACGCGCCCGTCGGCATCCTTGTCGCAGGGGTGCTCCTCATTGCATTTGATGATATAGGCATTTTTCAGGCGCACTTCCTTGCCTGGAGCCAAACGCATGAATTTCTTTTCTGCCACCTCCATGAAGTCGTCGCGCTCTATCCACAACTCACGGGAGAACTCCACCTCATGGGTGCCGTCCGACTCATTCTCGGGATTGTTGACGGCGGTCATGGTCTCTACCTGTCCTTCGGGATAGTTGGTGATGACCACGCGGACTGGGTCGAGAACTGCGCTCACACGGATGGAGCGGCTGTTGAGGTCATCGCGCACCGCACTCTCGAGCAAAGCCATCTCATTGAGAGCGTCATAAGTGGTGTAGCCTATCTTGTCGATGAACCGGTTGATGCTCTCCGGACTGTAGCCCCTGCGGCGGAAACCGCAGATGGTGGGCATGCGGGGGTCGTCCCAACCGCTCACAAGACCTTCGTTGACCAAAGCAAGAAGATTGCGCTTCGACATCAGCGTATAGGTGAGGTTGAGTTTGTTGAACTCTGTCTGGCGGGGACGGTTGTCCTCGATATTCTCTGTCTCTCCCTTATACTCTTTCATCCAAGTGACGAAGAGGTCGTAGAGGGGACGGTGTTCTACAAATTCCAAAGTACAGAGGGAGTGGGTCACTCCTTCCAGATAGTCGCACTGACCATGGGTGAAGTCATACATGGGGTAGGCATTCCATTTGTTGCCGGTGCGGATATGGGGGATGTTGAGGATGCGGTAGATCAACGGGTCGCGGAAAAGCATGTTGGGATGGCTCATGTCAATCTTCGCGCGGAGAACCATGCTCCCGGGAGTGGCCTCACCGCTGTTCATGTATTCGAAGAGACGGAGGTTTTCTTCCACTGGCCTGTCGCGGAAAGGACTGTTGGTGCCGGGGCTGGTGGTGGTACCTTTCTGCTGGGCAATGAGTTCGGCACTCTGCTCATCGACATAGGCTCGGCCTTGCTGGATGAGCCATACTGCGAAATCCCACAACTCCTGGAAATAATCACTGGCATAGTAGACATTGGCCCATTTGAAACCAAGCCACTTGATGTCGTGCTCGATGCTTTCTATGTATTCAGTATCTTCCTTGATGGGGTTGGTGTCGTCGAAACGCAGGTTGCAAATGCCGCCATAGCGGGCGGCCACTCCGAAGTCCATGCAGATGGCCTTGGCATGACCAATGTGCAGGTAGCCGTTGGGCTCTGGCGGGAAACGGGTTTGTATCTTGCCGTTGTTCTTCCCTTCGGCAAGGTCTTTCTCCACTTGTTGCTCTACAAAACTGAGACTACGTTTCTCAGTGCTGGTATTTTCTTCTATGATTGCCATAATGATATTGTTTATTTAGTCTTCTGTTATTGGGGATGACGTATTTATCTGATGCCACGGGCATTCAGGGCTTGGTGATATTTCCGGGCATTGGCCAGATGTTCCGACTCGTTGCGGGCATAGTTGTGGGTGCCGCTGAAGTCTTCCTTGGCACACATATAGAGATAGTCGTGATGCTCATAGTTGAGCACGGCCTCCAAATCCTCTTTCATGGGGATGCGGATGGGGCCGGGAGGAAGACCTTTATATTTATAGGTGTTGTAGGGGTCGTCGGTGCTGAGCATCCGGTTCAGAATACGCTTGATGGTAAAATCGTGCATGGCGAATTTCACCGTCGGGTCTGACTGAAGAAGCATGCCTTTGCGCAGGCGGTTGATATACAAACCGGCTACCGTGGGCTTCTCAGCCGTGGCGCGGGTCTCCTCGGTGACGATACTTGCCAGCGTGCTTACCTCAACTGGCGACAGGTTGAGGGCTTTGGCTTTCTGCATCCTGTCGTCGTTCCAGAAACGGTCGAACTCTTTTTTCATGCGGTCGAGAAATTCCTCTACCGATACGGTCCAGTACATGTTATAGGAGTCGGGGATGAACATCGCCGGAATGGTCTGTGCATTGAACCCGTATTTCTGACATATGGCGGAGTCTGTGACGGCTTGCAGCAGTTCCAGACTGTCAAGTTCAAGTTTCTTGGATACGGCTCCTGCCAACCGGTCGAGCGTACGTGCGGAGGGTATAGGTACATTGAGAGGAGTCTGCTCGCCGCGCTTGAGCATATTGAACAGTCCACGCGCACTCATGTCAGTCGGTACACCGTAACGTCCGCGGATGATGTTGTCGCCATAGCCGCGAAGGTTCACCAACTGGCGGAATCCTGTCATGGCATGGGGCTTGGCGAACTCCTCCACCTTGGTGAGGACGGAATCGACATTGTCGTCGCGGTCTATATACAAATATTGTGTCTCATCTGCTTTCGACAGCGAGGTGCAGGTGAAATAGTAGCCGACGGCAAGGATGGCCAGCAGGATGATAACGAGAGCGATGATGAGTCGCTTGAGTGTGTGGCTTGATTTCTTCATGTTGGTTGTGATGATAAGGGGTTTCCTATTCGCTTGCAAAATTAATTAAAAAATAAGGATTTGCAGTGAGGGTTGTTGTTTTTTTGTCTATTTGGTCGAATTATTTCTATGGAATGGTCGAAAGTATCTTGCGACAAATGGATGCTGTACCTAATTTTGCAGCGTCAACATGACACCACAGAGACGATGAACATAAAAACCAACTACAATATGAAAGCAAAAGCATTTTTATTAGCAATGGCTGTAACAGCAGTTTTGCCAATGACTGGACAAACTACTATCAAAGGCTTCGTGGCCGACAAGTCTTCAGGCGAGGGGGAACCGTTCGCCACCGTACGTATCTATGGGACTTCCAACAAGGAAAAAGCTGTAGATATGTTCCTGACTGATGTGGAGGGACATTTCCAGCATGAGGTGAATGCCAAGGGCAATTTCAATGTCGTGGTGAGCAGCATCGGAAAGGACGATGTCAGCAAGAGCGTGGTTCTCGGTGAAAAGAAAGTGCTCTCACTCGATACGTTGTGGATGACTCCCAATGCCAAGACCTTGCAAGGTGTGGAGGTCGTCGCACAGAAACCTTTGGTCAAGATGGAGGTCGACAAGATGACCTACAATGTGGCGGAGGACACTGATGCTCCTGCCAGCACCGTGCTCGATATGCTGCGAAAAGTGCCTATGGTGAATGTCGACGGACAGGACAACATCACCGTCAACGGCTCGCAGTCCCTCAAGGTGTATGTGGATGGAAAACCCAATGTGATGTTTTCCTCCAATCCTTCCATCGTCTTGAAAAACATGCCTGCGTCGGCAGTGAAAAACATCGAGGTCATCACCAATCCTGGTGCCAAATACGATGCTGAGGGTGCCGGTGGCGTTCTCAATATCATCATGAACAGACAGGACCCGCAGGCCATGCAAAGCCTCAACGGCGTGACGGGAACTGTCCGCGCACAGGTGGGAAACAGAAACTTGGGCGGAGGACTTTTCCTCAACGGACAACAGGGAAAATTGTCCTACAGCGCCAATGCCATGGTCAGCAAGATGAATCCGGGTTCCACATCGCTGGAGTCTACACAGAAGAATGGCACCGGCGAGGTCATCACACGTTCCAAAACGGATGTGAATCTGCCGTTTGTCATGGGCTCCTTCAGCATGGGATACGACCTTGACCCCATGAGCTCGATTAGCACCACCTTGTCGCTTACCCGATTCAATATGAAAAACGAGGGACTCATGTCGTCCGTCATGACGGGAGAGATGTATGGAGGTGGATATGACTACAGTTATAATCTCATGCAGAAAAACGCACGGACCGCCTTCAGCGGCAGCGCCGACTACCAGAGGTTCTTCAACAAAGAGCGCACCTCATGGCTCGCCTTGACTTATCAACTGAACTACAACCCGTCGAAAACGGAGATGAACAATGATTTCGACAAGGTCTCAACGGATTTCGTCGACCTGACCGACCGCAGTTCCGAAAACGTGGAGAAAACAACGGACCATACTTTCCAGGCTGATTACACCACCCCCGTGGCTACAGGACAGACTCTGTCCACTGGCTTGAAACTCATGATGCGTCAGGCTGAGTCGGATGCCGACTATTACCTGGGTGGCATTTTCAATGCAGACCAGAGCCTCGACTATCTCTTCAAAAACACCATCGCGGCTGCCTATGCAGAATATGAGGCAAAATTCGGCAAATTCGGTGCCAAAGGTGGTTTGCGCTACGAATATACTTGGCAGAATGTGGAGTACAAGGAAGGACATGGTCAAAACTTCACCAAGAACTATGGAAACCTCGTGCCTACGGCAAGCCTTTCCTATATGCTGGGAATGGGCTCCAACATCGGACTGACCTACAACATGCGCATCTCCCGCCCGGGTATCACATACCTTAACCCCTATGTCGACAGAAGCAACCCCACATCCATCTCGTATGGTAATACAAATATCGATGTGGAGCAGACTCATCAACTGGCTCTGGTATACAACCTCTTCACTTCAAAATTGATGATGAACCTCAACCTACACCACAACTTTACAGACAATGGCATCGAGCAATACAGTTTCTACGACGGGTCGCTGCTCAATACCACCTATGCCAACACCGTGAGCCGGCACATTACCGGATTCAATGCCTATGCGAACTGGCTGGCAACCAAAAACACCAGACTCTTCTTTAATGGCGGCATCGACTACACAACCATGAACAGCAGTGCACTGAATACCGACAATAAAGGATGGCATGCCAATGCCATGGTGGGAGTGCAGCAGACACTGCCTTGGGACCTCAAAATCGGAGCATACCTCATCGCACAGAGCAACACCAAGACGCTACAGGGATGGACCAGCGGATTCAACCTCGGTACGGCCAATATCTCAAAGTCCTTCCTCGACGACCGACTCACATTCAGCCTCTCGGGGACTGCCGGACTCTCCAAAAATGGAAATATCATTATCGAGTCGAAAAGCGAGGGTAACGGATTCTCCAACCATCAGAAAATCGAGGTGCCCATGGCTAACGTATCGCTCAGTATCTCTTATACTTTCGGAAACACCAAACGCCAGACTAAGATGTATTCGAACCGCGTGAAGAGCGACTATATCGAGCAACAGTCACAGGGCGAAATCATCAACAACCTCGGAAGTGGAGAGAATATAATGACAAAATGACGGCAACCAGAAAAATAAAAGTTGCATGAATCAGAAAAATCAATTATCTTTGCACCATATGCAAAGAATACAGAAAAAAGACTGGTTGATTTTCGCAATACAGGCAGCAGTATGGGCATCCATACTGTTGCTGCCGTCGTTGACAACCTATGTGAGCACGCAGGATATTCCTACATCGAAAAACCTTTTCATCATGTTGTGGAATATGCTCAGGTCTCCATTCTTGCTCTATTTCATCAATTTCTACGTCCTGGCACCCTGGTTGCTTTACAAAAAACGCAATTGGTTGTTCGTTCTTGTCAATATCGTGTTGTTCCTGGCTCTCAACTACAGGTTCTTCTATATGAGAAGATATATGCCTCAGATGCCAAGGGAGGCATGGAGCGGATTCTTTGCCGGACTGGTGGTGTTCGTTCTCCTCAATGTCGTCACCATCACGGCGGCCGTCGGTATCCGACACTATCTGAGGAACCGCAAGATGAAACAACAACTCAAGGACGAGCGGGCAAAGAACACCGAGGCGGAATTGGCTTGGCTCAAAAATCAAATCAATCCGCACTTCCTGTTCAATACACTCAACAATATCTCCAGCCTCACACAGATTGATGCTGACGCGGCACAGGATGCCATCGCACAACTCAGCGACCTGCTGCGGTATGCCATGTATGAGACCAACAAACAGATGGTGCCGCTCAGCGGAGAGATAGAGTTCATGCGCAACTATATCGGACTGATGCAACTCAGGTGTAACGAGAAAACAGTGGTCAACACACAATTCTCCATAGAAAACGCACAACAGGAGGTGGCGCCGCTGCTTTTCATCTCGTTGGTGGAGAATGCCTTCAAGCATGGAGTGAGCAGCAGCCGGCCTTCAAGCA
Organism: uncultured Prevotellaceae bacterium; assembly: GCA_902766505.1. Taxonomy (GTDB): domain Bacteria; phylum Bacteroidota; class Bacteroidia; order Bacteroidales; family Bacteroidaceae; genus Prevotella. Next base: position 9,719 of record CACXDY010000367.1, on the reverse strand, counting down.
TCGACATCTCGCTTTCTGAACACGATGGGGTGCTCTCTTTTGTCTGCGATAACACCAACTATCCCAAAAGTGATGAAGACAGGAGTGGTAGCGGCATCGGGTTGGAAAATACACGCCGTAGGTTGCAACTCATCTATGGCGAACGGTATACCTGGGAACAAAGTTTGGAAAATGACATCTATCACATCAAAATCAAAATCAATACATGAGAAACCTTACTTGTGTCATCGTTGATGACGAGCCGCTCGCTGTCAAACTCATGGAGTCATTTGTCAACAAAACTCCTGAACTCACACTGCTCGGTTCGTATACAGACTCCGTAGAGGCGGTGACAGCACTCAAGTCTCAATCTCCTGACCTGCTCTTCCTCGACATACAGATGCCGGATATCAATGGCATGGAACTGGCAAGAATGCTTGGCGACCATACGAGGGTCATCTTCACAACCGCTTTTAAGGAATATGCTTTCGAGAGTTATGAGGTCTCTGCTCTCGATTTCCTCCTCAAACCCATCCGCTACAACAAGTTCCTGGCGGCGGTGGAGAAAGCAAAACAATGGTTTCAACTGACTGATAACAGCCAACAGGAAACAACAACGGAAACAAAACCTGAGGCCGAAACAATCTATATCAAAGTCGACGGGGAATATCGGCAAATCACCATCGCTCAGGTCGTGTATGTCTGTGGCATGAAGGATTATGTCATGTTCTACATGGATGGGGAACGAAAACCCTTGATTACTCACCTCACCATGAAGTCGGTGGAGGAGATGCTGCCTTCCTCGAGGTTTATGCGGGTAAACCGCTCTTACATCGTATCGCTCAATAAGATACGGAGCATTGACCGCAACGACTGCATCTATATCGGTGATGAAATTATCCATGTCACGGATGCCTATCGGGAGAAGTTCAATCAATATCTGAATGCGAGGTTCGCCGGCAACTGATTCCTTGAAGAGAAAAACCTTAATCTACTATATGAAAATCAAATTTTGTATACACTACGCCACTGAATGGGGCCAGATGCTGCATGTCGATGCCACCTATTTCACTGAGGATGGCAGAAAGCGGCATTATCTGCTGCCGATGAATACGGAGGATGGGGAAACATGGGTCTTGGAAACTTCCGTCATGGAATCCCGGCAACATCGGGTGAACGCCATCTCATATTTTTATCAGGTGATGGATGGTGAGGGGAATTTGTTGAGGAGGGAATGGACAAAAGTGCCAAGGCTATATGCCTTTGATGGAACCCTCGATTATTTCTTCCCCGACCAATGGCGGGATATTCCTGTTCAGTCGCATCTCTATACCGAGGCCTTTCTCGTGACGACGAGTCACCTAAGACACAATCCTTCCGCCATCTGCCGTCTGCCGCTCTTCAGGAGAACGGTGGTGCTGCGCGTCTCTGCTCCGCAACTGCGGAAAGGGGAGTCGCTTGGAGTTTGTGGAAACCATCCTGCCATCGGCAGTTGGAGTCCTTCCCGATATTTGCCCATGACTGCTGTTGGCGATGGCGATTGGATGTTGGCGGTCAATGTCGAGGGATTGCCTTTGCCGCTCGAATACAAATATGTAGTGGTCGATAAGAAAACAAAACAACTGAAAGCCTGGGAGGAGGGCGACAACAGAGTCTCTCCGGAAACTCCAATAACCGATGGACAGGTATTGGTGCTGCATGGCGGCCTCCTGCGGATGCGTGAGCCTGATTGGCGGGTGGCTGGCGTGGCACTGCCGCTTACAGCATTGCGTACTGATGAGTCGTGCGGCGCGGGAGATTTCGGCGATTTGAGGACAATGGTCGACTGGGCTGTGGCCTCGGGCATGAAGATGGTGCAACTGCTACCTGTGTTGGATACGACGACCATGCATTCTTCCACCGATGCGCACCCCTATAATGTCATTTCTGCTTTTGCACTGCATCCGCATTATCTTGACCTCGGTGCGCTGCCGCCATTGAAGGACGAGGAGCGTAGGACGGCTTTCAACCGGCAGCGCAGGGAACTCAATGCCTTGCAGTATACCGACTATATGGCTGTCGACAGGGTGAAAAGTGCTTATGCAGAGGCTGTCTTTGAAGAGTCGGGTAAAGAAACGTTGGAGTCTGAAGATTTCCGTGCTTTCCTTCATGACAATGAGGCATGGTTGCTGCCTTATGCCGCTTTCTGCATCCTGCGTGATAAATTCGGCACGGCACGTTTTACCGACTGGCCACAATTGGCCGTTTACGACGAAACTCAGGTCAGAACCTTGCTGGAACAGGAACAGGCTGCACGCGACTTTATCTTTTTCATACAATACCATTTGCACAGACAATTGAGGCAGGTGGCCGATTATGCACACCAGCACGGGATAGCACTGATGGGCGATTTGCCCATCGGCATCTACCGGGACAGTGTGGAGACGTGGACACATCCTGAATACTTCTTGTTTGAGGCGCAGGTAGGTACTCCTCCCGATCAGGAGTCGATGCATGGGCAAAACTGGGGATTCCCTCCTTACCGTTGGTATGACCCGTCGGCTCATGATACGCATGGCATATATGCATGGATGAGACGTAGGCTGGCCCACATGGAACAGTTTTTCGATGCCTTGCGTATCGATCATTTCATAGGCTATTTCAGAATATGGCAAATTCCTGACCATGCTGTCTTGGCAAATATGGGGCATTTCTCGCCCGCATTGCCTTTGAGCGAGGAGGAAATCACACGCACAGGATTGGTGTTCAGGCGCGAGTTGCATACACGGCCTTTTATCAACGACCGGATACTCAACCGCATATTTGGCATTCACACCAATTATGTGAAGGACAATTTCCTCACACAGCAGCCTTATGGCCTTTATGCCTTGCGTGAGGAGTATGACACACAGGTGAAAGTGCGCAACCATTTTGGGGGGCTTACCGATGAGAACAGTCTTTGGATACGTGACGGACTCTACAGGCTCATTGCCAATGTGCTCTTCCTCGAGGACCAGCAGATGCCCGAGATGTATCATCCGAGGTTCATGGTCTATCAGGAACCTGTCTATGAGATCCTTGGAGCCGAGGAGAAGGATGCTTTCATGAGGTTGTACAACAACTATTTTTATGAGCGTCACAACGACTTCTGGGCAGCGGGCGCCGACCACCTGTTGGCTGAGATTCTCGCTGATACCCGGATGCTCATCGTGGCCGAGGATTTGGGTATGTTGCCGGAATGTGTGGGCAGGGTCATCGATGCCCACCGCATCCTCTCGACCGAGATACAGACCATGCCCAAACAGCCGGGTATAGAGTTCTCCCACCTGCAGGTGAACCCATATAGAAGTCTGTGTACTATTTCCACTCACGATATGTCGCCTTTGAGGTTGTGGTGGGAGGAAAACATCGGTAGGGCACAGCGGTATTATGCCACCGTGCTGCAAAGGCAGGGAAAGGCTCCCTATCAGTTGCCGCCCCATATCGCCGAGCAAATCGTGGCAAGGCAGATGTATTCTCCTTCTATGCTTTGTGTACTGGCCATACAGGACTGGCTGGCTATGGATGCAACCTTGCGGGGGAAGAATGTCGCCGAGGAGAGGGTCAATTCTCCGTATGATTCCTATAACGTTTGGAAATACCGCATGGGACCGACGGTGAGACAGTTAATCGAATCTACACAATTCAACCACAAACTCAAGACGATGATTCATCACAGTAAGCGATGAGAAACATGGATGCCTATATCTTCGACCTCGACGGAACGCTGCTTGATACCCTTGATGATTTGGCAGCAAGCGCCAACCATGCACTGGCCGTTTTTGGCATGCCTACTCACAGTACCGATGACATCCGGAGGTTTGTGGGCAATGGTGTGAGAAAATTGATGGAAAGGGCGGTGCCTGATGGAGAGCGCAATCCTCTTTTTGAGGAGGTGCTCAACACGTTCCGAAAATATTATATGGAACATGAGCGGGACACAACACAACCCTATCCCGGCATCATCCCGCTGCTCCGGCATTTGAAAACACTTAATAAGTCGGTGGCGGTGGTGAGCAATAAGTTTGATGCAGCCACCAAGTCACTCTGTGCTCATTATTTCGGCCCGTTGGTCGATGTCGCCATTGGCGAGAGTGAACACATACAGCGCAAACCCGCTCCCGACACGGTGGTGGAAGCACTGCGACAATTGGGGATTCCTGCCCAGAAGGCTGTGTATATCGGCGACAGCGACGTGGATATCGCCACGGCAGCCAATTGTGGAATGCCGTGCATCAGTGTGCTCTGGGGATTCCGCGACCGCGAATTCCTGCTTGCACATGGAGCCACGACGCTGGTGGAGAAACCTGAGGATATCCTGACTATTTCATAAACTACTCGTACCTGATGGCCTCTATCGGGTCGAGACGGGCGGCTTTTTTGGCTGGATACCAACCGAAGAAGACGCCTGTTAGCGTACATACGGCAAAACTCATGATAATGCTCCATGGTTGGACATAGACGGGCCAATGTACTACATTGCTGATAAAATAGGATAGACCTAATCCCAGCAAGACACCTATGATACCGCCTGTGATACTGAGCAGGATGGCCTCGATGAGAAATTGGTTGAGAATGTCGATACCACGGGCACCCACACTCATGCGGAGACCTATCTCACGGGTGCGCTCCGTCACACTCACATACATGATATTCATGATGCCGATACCGCCTACGATGAGCGAAATGCCGGCCACGGCACCCAAAAGAATAGTGAGCATGTCGGTGGTGCTGCTGAGCATGTTTGATATTTCTTCCTGGGTGCGGATGTTGAAGTCGTCCTCGTCACCCATCATCTCACCCTCGGCATCACGCAATTTGTGGTTGCGGCGCAGGATGGTCGATATTTCCTCCGTGGCTTTCTCCGTGACCCCCTCGGTGATGGCTGAACATTGGATGCCGCTGAGATAGGTCTGGGCGAGAATACGTTTCATGACGGATGTGTAAGGTGCCAGCACCAAGTCATCCTGGTCCATACCCATGGAGTTGTAGCCTTTCTTTTTGAGTACTCCCACCACACGGAAAGGGATGGATTTGAAACGGATGACCTTGCCGATAGGGTCGGCTCCGTCGCCAAAGAGATTATCGACAACAGTCTGTCCGAGTACACACACCTTGGCACTCGACTTGATGTCGGTCTCGGTGAACATCTCGCCATCAGAAACGGAGATTTGCCGAATCTCAAGATAGTCCTGGTTGACACCATAAATCGACGAGGGAGTGTTGTTGTTGCCGTAGATAAACTGACCGGCACTCTGTACCATCGGACTGACCGCCTTTATATAGGTACAACCTTCCTTGATGGCCTCATAGTCGGCCAACTTGAGGGTCTCCATCGAGGACGCGTCTTGACGGACACCGCCACGCATGTCGGCTCCCGGGCTAATCATTATCATGTTGGAACCCATTTCAGAGATGTTGGCCTGTATGCTCTTCTTCGTTCCCTGGCCGATGGCGAGCATGGTGATGACCGAGGCAATGCCGATGATGATACCCAGTGCGGTGAGAAACGACCGCATCTTGTTGGCTGCTATCGCGCGAAGGGCTATTTTGAAAAGATTGGAAAAATTCATAGTCTGGGTCTTTTGCCTTCAAATGGATTACTCATCGTTGCTGGCGGGGAGGGCGGCTAAACCCTCTACAGCCGAAAGGATGTTGTGGTTTTCTTCATCGCTGATAATCCGCCCGTCGCGCAGCATGATGGTGCGGCTGGAATAGTTGGATATGTCAGGGTTGTGGGTCACAAAGATGATAGTGCGGCCCTCGGCATGAAGTTTCTGGAACAGTATGAGAATCTCAAAACTGGTGCGGGTGTCCAGATTGCCGGTAGCCTCGTCAGCCAATATCACGGAGGGGTCGTTGACCAGGGCGCGGGCTATCGCCACACGTTGCATCTGACCTCCCGACATCTGATTAGACTTGTGCATCAGACGGTCGCCAAGACCGACTGCCTTGAGGGCCTCAATGGCTTTCTCACGGCGCTGACGGGCAGAGACACTGCTGTTATACATCAGTGGAAGTTCTACATTTTCCACACTGGTGGTCTTGGGCAACAGATTGTAGTTTTGAAAAATGAAACCGATTTTCCTGTTGCGGAGAACGGCACGCTGCGAGCGTGACATCTTGCGCACGGCCACCCCGTCAAGGTAATATTCGCCCGACGTGGGCGTGTCAAGACAACCGAGTTGGTTGAGCAGGGTGGATTTTCCTGAACCCGACTTGCCCATGATGGTGACAAACTCTCCCTCGTGTATCTTGAAGGAAACCCCACGGAGGGCATGAACGGTCTCATCACCCACAATGAAGTCGCGCTTCACGTTCTGAAGTTCTATGACTACTTTACGCTCGTTGTCCATGATGGTTGTTATTTCCTATTTCGACGTGGGGGACCAGGGGCGAAGGGGCTTTGCGCTTGATTCGCTTCTTCTGGCATACCTTCAGTGGTGACTTCTATCTCTGAGATGATTTCCATCCCCTTGCTCACACCGCTGAGAATTTCGGTGTTGACACCATCGGTCATGCCGGTTTTCACAGGATGGGCTTTCACTACATTGCCCTCCAAAGTCCATACCTTGCTCTTGCCATTGCAGTCTTCCAATTTCCGCTGCTTGCCGATGGTCTCCTTGGTGGGAGTAAAGCGGAACACCTTGGACGGCACGCAGAGCACATTGTTGCGCTCAAAAGTATAAATAGTGACGCTGGCGGTCAGTCCGGGCTTGAGTTTAAGGTTGGCGTTGGGTGCGCTGATGACCACTTCGTAGGTTACCACATTATTGGTGGTCGTTGCCTCCTGCCTCACTTGAGTGACGGTACCATGGAATGTGTCATTGGGGTAGGCGTCGACAGTGAATGTCACCCGCTCACCGGATTTCACGTCACCGATATCGGCCTCATCCACATTGGCCACCACCTGCATGTTGGTCAGGTCCTTGGCGATGGTAAACAACTCGGGGGTGTTGAAACTGGCGGCTACAGTCTGTCCTTCTTCAACGGATTTCGACAGTACCACACCGTCGATGGGCGATGTGATGGTGGCGTAACTCAGGTTGGTTTGAGCGCGCCGCACATTCTCTGTGGCCTGTGCCACCTGGTCGCGGGCCTGGTTGTAGGACAGTTGGGCATTCTCAAAATCGTCAGCGCTCACCAGACCTTTTTTGAAGAGGGTTTGGTAGCGGCTGTAGTTGGCGGCCTGATAATTGAGTGAACTTTGGGCACTCGAGAGATTGGCCTTGGCCGTATTCAACTCACTGGTCAGGTTGGTCTTGTCAAGTTCTGCTATCACCTGTCCTTTCTTGACGATACTGTTGTAGTCTACATACAGTTTGCTGACAATACCTGAAACCTGTGTACCCACGGTGACGGAAGTGACAGGCTCAATGGTTCCAGTTGCCGTAACGCTGTTCTGAAGGGTGCCCTCGTCTACTTTAACCGTTTTGAAATTGATGATTTCTTCTTTCTTGCCGCCTGAGAAGAGCCAGAATGCCAAGGCTACCAGGATGAGCAGGATGACAAAAATCCATATTTTGCTGATTTTCTTCATATTGTTTGATTGATGATGGCTTGTTTCTTAGTCGCGTTGATAGAATTTGAGCATGTAGATGTTGTAGATGGTCATGTATTTGCTCTCCAATTCGTTTTGTTGGGCCTGGACGAGATTGGTCTTGCCGGTCATCAACTCAACGATGTTTTTTAACCCCAAACGGAACTGCTCGCTGAGCAGTTCATAACTGGTGGCCTGACTTTGGGCGGCCACTTTGGCTGCCTTGTATTTGCTCTGGTTGGTGGTGGCGTCTATCCAATAGGTCTCCACCGTGTTGTAGAGAGTCTTTTGCTTGTCCTTCAAATCCAATACACTGCTGGCTCGCTGAAGTTTGGCTTTGTTGACTGCTGTCTTGGTCTGACGGTTGTCTAAGATGGGGATGCTGAGGGTCGCTCCTACCGAAAGGTCGAGGTTGCTCTTCAACTGATGGCCAAAGCCCCTGTCGCTCATCGACGTGGTGTTGGTGCCAAAGGAACCGTTCAGACTCACCGTCGGACTCTTTCCCGAACGGGCGATGTCGATGGCCACATCATTGCTCTCGATGGCCAGCAGGGCATTCTTAATCTCTGGACGGTGGTCCAGCGCATTGGTGTAAACGGTTATCAACTCTGGTATGGGTTCCAATGCCTGGGCATCGGTGTAGGTTGGTATGGCCACATCGAAATCTGCTGCTTCGGTCAGTTCCAACTGTTGACGGAGTTGGAACTTGTAGTTTTTTACCTGACTCTCGGCAGCCACGAGATTGTATTCATCTTGCGCACGCTGAGCACTGAGTTGTGCTAAGTCGGCTTTGCTCATCTTACCCACTTCTACCATGGTCTTCCCGCGCTCCTCATTGAGTTTGCTGGCTTCCAAACTCTGCTTGCTCACAGCGATGGCCTCATGGTTGTAGAGTATCTGTACATAGAGTTGGATGATTCGCTCCTCTATCGAACGGGCATTCACCACGGAGTCCAATTCTGCCTGCTGGGCTGCCAACTCGTTCCGGCGGATAGTGTTGTGGGTGCGGTGCCCGTTCCACACCGTCCAGTTGGTGTTCACACCGTAACTGCCGTTGTAGTACACTTTGTCAACGCTCGACTGGACATAGCCGTTGGCTACCGTGCTCTGACCGGAGGTGATGAACGGACGGTATACGGCGCTTTGGTTGGTCGAAGCATTGAGTGACGGCAGCAACTCTGCGCGCGACTGGGCGATGTCCTCCAAGGAAGAGAGTTTCTGCAACTGGTTCTTCTTTAACGTGATGTTGTTGTGAAGGGCATAGTCTATACATTCGTCCAGGGTCCATTTCTTTGACTGGGGCTGGGCCGAAAGGGTGAAAATGGCCGCCAACAGGAGGCAGCCTGTAGTAAGGATTTTTTTTCTCATGTTCATGTTGTTGCTTGTCATTACCTCAAGAAGTGAAGGAAAATCCTATTCCTCGTCGAGATGGAAATTGCCGGTGAAACTGATTTGGCTGCGCTCACGGGGACGGACGGTCAGCGTGGCACTGCCTGTGTCAAAAAGTTCCAGCATATAATAGTAACTGTCCTCGCTGTCCACCACATCCATGGTGATGATGTGGGCTCCTTTTTTGGAAAACTGCTCGTCATATTGGCGGATGATGCCCGTGAAATTAAGTCCATGACCACCGCCATAGGGCACATTGTAGGCGCGCCCGAAGAATGGCAGATAGGATATCAGCGTGTCGCCGGCCACCTTGATGGAATATTCTGACGTCAGGTCGATGACGCGGCCTCTGCCACTGGGAAAGGCACGGTGAAAATCCACTTCGTAATGGCGGTCGCTGAGTTGCTGGGCTATGGCACGGGCAGTTTTCGCCTCTTGGACAGCTTTCGCCTGGCGGGCTGCTTCCGACATGGTGCAGGCGGCCAATAGGAAAACCAATGTCGCTGCAATGGCAGCGGACATGGCGTTTTTGCTAAGTTGTCTCATCGTGTTGATAGTTGTGTTATATATTTTCTTGTCGTCTAATCTGAGTTTCAAATTAACTGCAAATTTAAAAAAAAACAGAGAAAAAGCAAAACAAAGCCACTTTTTTGTAACGCTTTGTCATGAAAATCTTTCATGGGAGTGGAAAAAAAAAAAAAAAGAGGGCAATGATTGTTTGGGTGCAAGACGGTTATTTCAATTTTGGGAGAAACAGATGCAAGGAGGATGAGAAAAAAACAAAAATAGTATG
>CACXDY010000366.1 GCA_902766505.1 uncultured Prevotellaceae bacterium | reverse complement strand
TCTTCACCACCACCATGCTGAATATATACCACAGGATATTCCTGCTTGTTCTCGTTGTATCCAGCAGGAGTATAGACCATAAGAGGCCGCCATGACTCATCCACCTTGGAGAAATAATAGACTGTGCGCACCTCGCCGTGAGGTACATTCTTAAATTCAAAGTCATCCATTCCTGCCTCTTGAATCTCAATGGCACTTGACCATCTTCCGCATCCATAAAACGTCTGGCTGGCAGGGTCGGCTACCGAAACGCCATCAACTATCAATGAATAATAATGGAACCCCGGAACCTGCGGTTTGGTGGTCAGCGTCCATGCCCCATCCTCATCCTTCTTCATGTCATATTTGGTACCACACAAATCAATCTGCACCTGTTGAGCTTGGGGAGCATTGACCCGAAACATCACGCTTTTGTCGGCCAACACACGCGGATATGAGCCACGGTTGATGTTAGTTACAGGGGAATAGGACCCTGCGGGGAAGTTTTCCCTTTTAAATCCCTGAGCAGCAAGTTGAGTATAACAAACGGCCGTAAGGATGACGGCAAGCAAAAATCTCGTAGTTCTCATCATAATTAAGGTTATAAGTATTAATTAGACTCCACAACCCGAGATGTCGTGAAGAGGAATCAAGAAGTCGACAATATCATTTAGGCATACAAAATAACATCTTTTTCTTTATACACACAACACATTTTTCATGAAAAAACACTTTTCAGACACAGTTTTTATCCAAAACGACCACAATTTTAAAAAAATGTGGTAACTTTATCCCGCTTTCAATGAGCATGATTATGAAAAAAGTACTAACTATCTTCACCTTATTATCCATCTGTCTTCTGACATTTGGCCAAAGCAGTCATTTCTTCACCTCAGAAAAATTATCGAGCAACCAGATTACCCATATCCGTCAGGACAAGACGGGATATATCTGGGTAGGCACGGAATACGGACTGAACAAGTATGACGGATACCGTTTTACGAATTACTTTCACGAGACAAAAGACACCACCTCCCTTCGAAGCAATGTCATCTCCTATCTATTCATCGACGGTAAAAGCAATGTATGGGTGGGCACCCAGACGGGCCTCCATCTGTATAACCCAATTACCGACAAGTTTGAGTATATCAAGATGGAAGGTGCGAAGGAGATTCCGCGTATCAACCATATCATACAGGAAGACGAAGAACATCTTTTGGTAGGAACAGCAGGCTATGGCCTTTACCGTCTTGACATTACTTCCCACCGCACAAAAAAACTGGAAGGCTATGCCATCGGAGACAACAACTATTTCAGCCACATCCAGATAGACAGCGAAGGTGCTTTTTGGAAATCCGGCCATGGAAGCAAAGTGGTCAGACGTTCACCCGATGGTCATCTACAGGAATTTGAATCACCTTATGGCACGATTACCGACTTTGTCAACTATGAAGGCGGTGTGGTGATGGTCAGCATCCATGGTCTGCTGTATTATCGTGACGGCAAGTTGCACACAGACTATTTCGACCTGGGACCGGCAGGAGGGAAAGACCTTGTTTTCCGCTCCGCCTTGACCGACCATCATGGAAACCTTTTCATCGGCACCATGGGCAACGGTCTCTGCTATGTTCCACGAGGCGAGCGCCAGCTGAAGAGATATGAATATCAGAGTGCATCGTTTGACCTGAATACTTCAAATGTATGGACGCTCTTTGAAGACAACCAAGACAATCTATGGGTGGGTTGCCAGAAACGTGGTCTGTTGATGCTGCCACAAGCAAAGCCCCAATTCCGCAGCTGGAAGTTTGCCGACCTTCATATGAACATTGGAGGTTCGCTGACCTCTATATGCAATGGCGACAACGGCATCACCTGGTATTCGGTCCAGAACAATGGTGTCTTCGGACTCGATTCCGACGGCCGTCTGTTTGCTCATCCCTCGTCTCCCGAAGGCACTTACACCCTCTACCGCGACAAGAGAGGCAACTACTGGGTAGGCACTAATGACGGCTTTTATTCCTATCAGCCACAGACAGGCGCCTATCAGCAAAAAGTAACTATCAACAATGGATTCATCAATGCCATCACAGATGACGGACAGGGTCATCTCTTCTTCTCCGTGTTTGGAGAAGGATTCTGCTACTACGACACTTCGAGCGGTGAACTGCGCAAGTTCTCGATGCACCAGGAAGATACGAAGCGAGGTAAGCTACACAATGACTGGGTGTCAGCGCTGTTTGTAGACAGCAGAGGGAAACTTTGGATTTGCACCGCCTCAGGAGTCAACTGCTATGACCCTATAGAAGACCATTTCCATCCTTATGGCTGGGAAGTGATTCTCGACTATCATGCGGTGGAATCCATATGTGAAACCTCCGACAACCAAATTCTATTCGGTACGTCTACAGGTCTTTATCTCTATGATGCCCGAAAGAAAGAAGCCCTGCCATTCCCCGGGGGAGAAGTCCTCGCCAACAAAAACATCTGCGGCATCATAGAGGATGGTTCAGGAGATTTGTGGTGCAGCACCACGATGGGTCTCTGGCAATACCAACGTCAGAAGAAAGAATTTGTCAGCTACATGCACGGTAACGGTCTTGTGAGCCGTGAGTATGTCAACGGAGTAGCTATGCATACCCCCGACGACCGGGTGTGGTTTGGCTTCAGCGACGGCATCACCTCCTTTGAACCGGAATCACTGCAAAACAGCCAGTTCAAAAAGGGCAAGGTACATCTGACAGGAATTTTCATTGGTGGGAATGCCGTTAACGGAAGCACCCTCTCCGACGGCAAGCCAGTCATCAAAGGTTCCATAGCCGAGAGCGACCACATCGAATTGTCGTATATAGACAACACCTTCACCATGGAATTTTCACTGTTGAACTATTCCAATGCAGAGAGTGTGCTCTTTGAGTACCGTCTGAATGGCAGTTCGGACTGGACTCGGACATCAGAAGGCAGCAATGTCGTGTCATTCCACCACTTACAACCCGGTTCCTATGTCATCGAAGTCCGGGCTTTGGAGAACGGTCTCTACACAGATTCAGAAACTTTCCATATCACGGTGCGTGCCCCATGGTATCGTTCGACGCTTGCCTACATTATATATATATTGGCACTTCTTGGAATTATCGGTTTGATTGGTTGGAGTTACCGCCGTCGTGCCCACCAACAGATGGACGAGGACAAGATGAAATTCCTCATCAATGCCACCCATGACATCCGTTCCCCCCTGACATTGATTATGAGTCCGCTACACAAACTGTTGAAGCGCGATTTTGATGATGATGCCCGCGAGGACCTCAAGACAATAGAGCATAATGCCAGCCGTATACAAAACTTGGTCAACCAGATTTTGGACATCCGAAAGATAGACAAACAGCAGATGAAACTGCAGTGTCAAGAGACCGATATCGTACAATATGTGGGCAACATACTGAAGACCTTCGAATATACAGCCAGGGAACGGGGTATGAAATTCACCTATTCGCCCACCATCGACAAGCTCAACGTGTGGGTAGACCGCAACGGTCTGGACAAGATAATCAACAATCTCCTGTCCAACGCTTTCAAATACACATTTGACGAGGGTGAGATAGAAGTACGTGTGTCCCAACCAGATGACAAGACGGCAGAGGTGCAGGTGATAGACAACGGCATGGGCATCAAAGGCGATGTTCACAAGATTTTCGACCGTTTCTATCAGGGAAGCACCTCCCGCGAGATGCATATCGAGGGAACGGGCATCGGGTTGAATCTCTGCAAGATGATAGTCACCATGCATCATGGAACAATCGAGGCAGCCAACCGTCAGGACGTTCCCGGCAGCATCTTCACCGTGAGGTTGCCATTAGGTAAGGAGCATTTGTCGAAGGAAGAGTTGGCTCCAATAGAGAAGTCAGAGACATCGAGCCGTCAAAAGGCCCGTTCAAACTATCGAGTTCTGATAGTTGACGATGATGTGGAGATAGGCCAATATATCATGCAGGAACTTGGAGGCTATTACCATATCACGTCGGTGAGCAGCGGTCGTGAAGCCCTACACAAGCTTCTCGACTCCAGCAAGGAAAAGCCTTTCGACTTGGTGGTAAGCGATGTGATGATGCCCGAGATGGACGGTTTCACTCTGCTGAGGATGATTAAAACAAATATGAATCTCAGCCATATCCCCGTGGTGATGCTGACATCCAAGGCCGATGTGGCCAACCGTCTTGAAGGTTTGGAAAAGGGTGCCGATGCCTACCTTGCCAAACCCTTTGACTTGGATGAACTTCATATCGTCATCAACAATCTCATCAATAAGAATCTTCGGCTGAAAGGCAAATATTCAGGCACCCAACAGCAGAAAGACAAAGTAGAGGAGAAAGTTGTCAAAGGCAACGACGAAGTCTTGATGGAACGCATCATGAAAGTCATCAACGAGCATCTTTCAGACAGTGATTTCAATGTGGACACGCTGACCTCAGAGGTGGGAATCAGCCGTACCCAACTGCACCGTAAGATGAAAGAAATGACCGGCATCCCCATCAGTGAGTTCATCCGCAACATCCGTCTGGAACAAGCTGTGAGGCTGTTGAAGGAGCAAAAAATCAATGTGACCCAGGTGGCCTATGCTGTAGGATTCAGCAATCTGGCCTATTTTTCTACTGTATTCCGTAAACAATTTGGCGTCTCCCCCAGTGAATACGTGGAACAAAATCAATAGTGTGAAACAAATCCAATAGGTTGAAACAAATTTGAAACTTAACGAAACATACGTTGAAGCCTTGAGTAACAAAAGGGGGTAATTTTGCGGCAAACATTTTTTGCACAATTTTTACCATTAAAACCAAACGTATGAGTTTCAAAGCAATGAAAACAGCCTTGTTTGTAGGATTGTGCTTTATGGGCATAATCACTACGCAACAGGCTTCGGCAGCTGAAGAATCAGTAGCTTCCGTAGAGCAAACGAGACTGGCATCCGGTCATGTGGCAGACTCTGAGGGTCCGCTGATTGGTGCTACGGTCCTGGAGAAAGGTACCAACAATGGTGCTATCACCGATGTGAATGGTAATTTCTCCTTAAGTGTCAAACCAGGCGCAACACTTGTCATTTCCTATGTGGGTTATGAGACCCAGGAAGTGAAAGCCGGTGAAAATCTCAGTATCATTCTTACCGAAGACGGACATTTGGTCAATGAAGTTGTCGTCATCGGTTACGGTACACAACGTCGTGAGGCCGTTACAGGCTCCGTGGCCAACATCGGTGGCGAAAAGCTCAATCAGA
>CACXDY010000365.1 GCA_902766505.1 uncultured Prevotellaceae bacterium | reverse complement strand
CGCTGCTTGACGGTCGCAGAATAGCCTTTGATTCGCAGGACGAGTTGACGCCCCTTATTCATCAGAAGGATATACTGCAGGTCTTTTCTCACCACGTATGGGAACACGCCCTCATTCCAGAAGTAACAGCCATAGAAATGGAACGGCATTTCGTCGCAATCGAGAATAAGATGGCCTTTGATATTCTCCAGGACACGCTCATAGGAATCTTGATTGACATCGAAGCTGACGAGATGATTCTCGCCACGACAGGTCGCCTCAAAATCCTCGTCAGAGACGCTTATGGCTATACAGTTTTTATCGTCGAGCGTCACTTCGTTTTTGCCACTTGTATCAAGATTGGAGGACCGGCCGACCTCGCAGAGCAGTCCGCTCACGGGATAGTAGATGAAGCGCTTGATGACTTTCTCGCCAGCGGCTTCCAGGGCATCGGTGTAGGCATCGAGTTGACCGGCATACAATCCGGCATAGTGGTCGGATGTCGGGTCGGTGACCGCATCAGCCTGCGGGAAGGTTTTGAAATCTATCAGAACGGCACCCGCCGGAGTTTGATAGACCAGGTCGATGCTGCCAACGACCACGGCGCCATGACTTTGCAACTGAGGGAAGGGGCGCTCATGATAGATGGCCTGGGGCGCTCCATATTCCTGACGGAGGAATCCCTGCAGATTGTCCCACGCACGGATGACCTCGCCGGCATCGGGCAAGACATCCTCCATGTCATGCATACGGATGAGTTGTTCCACCTCAGCCTTGTCCAACTGCTCGATAGCGGCATAGACATTGTGGATGCAGTCGCCAACTTCCGAATAGGAACGGCCCTTGAGTTTGCCAGAGGCAATCCTAATGAATTGTCCGCTGCGATAGACTACATCGACTTTGGGGGCTTTCCCCTTCAGACTACTGGGTGCGACCGTACGGGGAACAGCGTCGGAGGGTGCATCGGAATGATAGTCCAGTTGACGGTACACCCTCGGTTTAACAGCGGCTTCCTCATCCTCCTCTGGTTGAGGTTCCTCTGCCTCGACGATGTCAAACTTCACACCGATTCCGAGCACATCACCGCCGTCGAGATTTCCGGCAGAGGGAAGGTCAGAGCGTTTGAACCAGTCGAACTCCTTTCTTGCGAACCAGGGTACGAGCACCAGAACCTCGGCTGCACGGGTCATGCCGACATAGAGCAACCGGGCACTCTCTTCCAGACAATGTTGGTTGATTTTTTCATATTCCGTCGAGGCAAACAACAATTGGGCGATACTGTCCGGCACATTCTTGAGGGTGCCATAAATCCAAGGCATCAGCCGGATGCACATTTTGGGATACAGATTGTCTGCCGAAGGTTTCTGAGGATAGAAATGATGAATGCCATAGAATTCACGGCTCAACACTTTTTGAGGTTCCATGGTCTCGTCCATGAGGAGGAACACATACTTCCATTCCAACCCTTTGGCACCATGGATGGTGAGCAGCTGTACGCCATTGCCGGAGAATGGAATTTTCACCTCGTTCTCTTCAAGGAAAGCGGCAAAGCCCGAGGGTGTGGCCGGCTGCGCCAACTCACTGCTCCGGTTTTCATACATTTTGGCTGCTGCGATGAGCGCCTTGACATCCGTCATGGATTGCTCGATGGGCGCCGCCCAGCGTTCCATGATGTTTTTCACATCCAGTTCTACGGCCAGTGTTTCCATAAGGGCACCGATGCCCTGGTACATCACGCTGGGCCGGAGGGCATTTACACGGCTGACCATCCCGGTCTCTCCCAACCAGGGCTTTCGTTCCTCCTTAGGTGTGTTGTTGTACTCCAGTTTGGAATCAATGAGCACCCCTACCCCCATGTCGTCCTGCGTCAAGTAGGCTATCTCCGCCTTGGCCAAATCGTCCTGAGGGTTGACAGTCAGCGTGGTCAGCGCCATCATCAACTGGCAGGCCTTGCTCTCCTTGTCGAGTATCGTCTCACGGTCACAAGGTATCAGATAATTGGTCAAAGCATTCTGAACATCGTCGAGGTCGTACCCCGTGCGGCCCAAGACCGCGATTTCATGTGGTTGAACATTTTCCTTTTCTATCACACTGCTGATATACTGAGCGATGTCGTCGACGGACAGTTTGGGCGATTTGGAAGACATCTTCTTTGTAATATTCAGATAGCGCAATGGATTTTTGGCCCTGTCGGACAGTTTGGTCTCAAACAAATCGGGATGCAATGCCATGGCTGACTGGAGGACGACCTGCTGCTCGGTTTCCTCTCCAAAAACACGATGAAAAATCTTCACAAAAGCACGGTTGCAGACTTCCACGACAGAGGGGACGCTCCTCCAGCTCTTTCCCAGCGTTTCAGACTTGCAGCCGTCATCACCATTTTTCTTGGCGATGGTATCTGCCACGGCTTTGGTCAAATCGGTATCACTGCCACGGAAGCCATAGATGGCCTGTTTGGTATCACCCACCCAGTAGCTTTGCTTCACCACATCGGCCAAAGCCATGAACACCTTCACCTGGATGGGCGAGCAGTCCTGATATTCATCGACAAACAAATGGGTGTAGGTACGTCCGATTTCAGCAGCCACCTCCTTGTCCTGGAGAAGTTTGTACATATAATGTTCGATATCGCTGAAGTCGACAACACGTTTGTTGAGTTTATACTGGATATACTGTTCGTTCCACTCTTTTGCCAACCTGAAAATCGTATGGATATAGTGTTCCTGCAAGTCGTACACCTCCTGACTGCGCCAGAGGTCGGCCGCATGCTGTCTGGCTTCCTCGACGATGGGGACGGGCACGGCATTCTTGGGCGGCGCAGGCGCACCACCAAATATCTTGGCCAACTCGGCATACCACTCAATATCCTCCATGTATCGACTTTGATTTCTGAGTGTATCTATCGCCTTGAGTGTTGTGGTTTTCTTGTTCGACTCCCTACATTCCTCCACCGAAGTATACAAAGCCTCGAGTACCGCCACACGCTTCGTGGGTTCGATGTGGATATGGGTGCCGTTGCACAGTTTCCTCAGGATATTCAGCGACTCCTCCACGCTGGAGGAATAATCGGTGATATCGAAGCTGATGCTCTTTTCGACAATGTCCTTCAGATGGTCTTTCCAGAAGTTTTCATCGGGATGAGAACTGTTATCGGAGACATTGAATGCCTTGCGGAACGTAGCAAAAAAATGCAGGTCATCGTCGGTAGGGATATTGGCGATGCTCTGATTGATATAGGTCGCTTTGGCACTGTCGTCCATCACACCCTGCTTGGGCGAAAGGCCTATGGTATACCAGTATTTCTGGATGAGTGCGGTGGCAACGCTGTCGATGGTGCCTATCAAGGCATTGTCGAGCCGTGAGGCCTCATCGTATTTGCCTTTTTTATACAATTCCATCTTGGCCTTCTCGCGGAACTCATTGGCGGCTTTGACTGTAAAGGTTGTCAAAATCACCTGTTCGGGCTCCACATGCTCACGGTCGCTTTTGTCCTTCGCCACCAGTTCGGCCAATTTGGTTGTCAATGTATAGGTTTTGCCGCTTCCGGCTCCTGCGCTGATGTATGTGATGTTTTTCATTGTTCCTAATTCTTTAGATTGGTGTAACTGCTAAAACCATTGATTTCCTTGTTGGCTTCATCGCCATATTGAGGTTTTAAGGGGAACAGGCTGTGGTCCTCGGTGTCGTTGAAGTAATCGAGCTGGTCGAGGGGCAGTCCCTCACCTGTTTCTATCTTTCCCGACATGATTTCTTCGCGCCGGTAGTAATAGGAATTCACGATTTTGCTGATGATGTCGCCGTCGCATCCTGCATCCACATCGATTTTGCTTGCCCAATAGCTCTTGAAGTCATACGTGCTGTAGAGCCGGCCACGGGGCATGAGGAAATAAGCCGTGGGTACCTTGCCATCGGTCAGCTCGCTCATCAGTTCAGCATAGATGGCCAACTGCGACGAGCGGTTTTTCTGCAACAGCCCCTGATAATAGTTCTTCGAGGAAGTCCACTTGAAGTCGAAGATGATATGCTGTCCGTTTTCGCGGGCCAGCACCATGTCGGCATAGCCCTGCATGACAGGGGTTTGGTCGTTGGGGGTGCCGAATGTATTTCCTTTGAGCTGCTTTTCACAAGCTACCACATGCAGATTGTCTTTCTCGATGATATCAATCAGGTGGTCAACGCACTCCCTCAGCCGCTCGAACAGTTGCCGGCGCTCGATGGCATTCTCCTGCAGCAACAATATGGCGCCCTTGGTCTCCACCATGCGGTCGAACACGGTCTTATAGTTGGCCTCAACCCGCTGTCGGATAGCCGGGGCATAACCGCTTCTGAGGTCTTTGGGAACATAGAAAAGATGCTGTATGACACCGTGAGCCACATTACCCTTGGTGATGGCAATATTGCCCAGGTCGCTTTGTCCGTTGTCGCGGATATAAGCGATGTTTTCCAGTGTGTAGTCGATGGGGTTCTGCATGAGTTTTTCGATGGACGTCGGGCTCTCGCTCTTCCGCCACGTGATGAGGTCGGTTCTCGATATCCGTGCATAGAATCCATTATTTCCACAAACGGCATTGTTGGTGAGCGCAGACACGGGGACATAGCTGTCATCGTCAATCCGTTTTTGGACGGTCAAGTCTCTGGTATTTTCCACCTGTTGTTCGATACGTACAATCATCGGATGCCGGTTTACCAATTCGTTGCCAACGCGCTCCACCGTCACGAGCCGGAGCTGTCGCTGGCAGAAGAGCAAAGGCAGGAGCAGCGTTTGTTGCTGTACCTTGCCCACATCGTCGACATCCCATAACTGGATATGCTCTTTCAGGATATTGTATTCCTTAGGTGTGAGAAACTCCGTAGCGGGCAACATGGGGGCGAAATTGTGAAGTCCGGCCCACAGCACCTTGTCGGCTCTGGCTGCCACCTGTCCCGGAGAAGAGACGGTGAAGCGGGATGTGGCCTGCGCCCGGTATTGAACAAATTCGGATGGTTCGTAGAGACAGGCCATGTGTTTCTCTATCTCGCTGAAGGCCACCAAGGCAGTCGGTGCGATGTCGTCGGTGAGGTTTTTCAACGTCTCGCAAAGTTCAGACAGCCGGGTGAGCTGGGCGATGCGCAGGTCATCCGGATTGTCCTGTGCTATGATTGCCGCCCGTTGACGGCTCCACGCACTCATCTCTTTCAGGAACGTGTGGAGCTTTTGGGCCGTCATGGTATTTTCGTTTCCGCCCTCGAAATCAGGAAGGAAGACAGACGTCTTATGCCGGCGCTGCTCCTGCTCCTTTTGGTCGATGGGATGGCCTTCATCAGCCTCCTGTTTGCCACTGACCCACTCCTGTACCAGTTGGCAGCAATCATTCTGCACTTCCTCCTTGCTGAGACTGTCGGGGAGCCATCCGCCCGTCCGTGCCAAACGCTCGGCGAGTTTGTATCTGAAGTTGCCGGGCAGTGGATGGATGGGTGCATACAACCACTGCAGCAAGGCACCGATGTTGAGCGGCCGCTCCATGATGGCGACACCGGTAAAGAACAGCTGGATAATCTGAGGGGCACTGTTGGCAACAAAGGAACCGGTCACGGGTTTTCCCATCATGTGCAGGAAATTGTCGGTCAGTTTGGTGTCGGGCTGTATGCTCACGTCGAAGGCATCATCGGGAAGCATGGCCAGGTATTCCTCTGCTTCCAAATCGTCCTTGAAATTCCATATTTCCACGGAGTCGTCGGCAGGGTCAAGTTTCATGCTCCCGGCTTTCTCCGCAGTCAACAGCCTTTTGAGTTCGGCGAGGTTGTTGTTTCCCTCTATCTTCGGAATGGCAAGTCTCTCAATCTTTGCCCCATCGGCCACGGCAAGAGCAAAAATCTCTTTCAGCGCAGGATGGAGCAGCTGAACATCGAAAGGCATCACAAAAACGACGCCGCCCATCATCCCTTTCCGCTGTTTCAACCGTTCCACAATGGCTCTCCGGCGGATGCTGAGGTCGGAGAATCCCTTATCGGAAAAAAGTTGCTCCACACCTTGCAACACCTTCAGTCTGCGGCTTGGAGCAGGCGTATCCATGCCCCAACCACATACGGCGAGTGCATCGCGCCATTTCAACATCTCGCGGCTGGTGGCGAGTGGCGACACCATATAGCTGCCATACAACTGATTGCCGGCATCGTCGTGATGCGCTTTCATATAATCACGCACACACTTATAGTATGCGACGAGTCTGTCGGCATTAGACTGGCTGACTGTATGCAAGCCGAGCCGCAATTCCAGGAAACCAAGCAGTTTGTCGACATCCGTCACTTGTATGTCCATCATCATCGGCTGCTCCTTCATGCCCAAATAAGCCAAGCCGCCTTTGTAGTCAAAACTAAAAAATACCTTCATGTCTTTCTATAGTTTATATAATATGGTGACAAAATTATCTTAAGGTTGTCTCGTATCGTGGTACAAGTGAAAGAAATTTTGTCGCAATGCTACAAAATTATGAAATAGTATCCTCATATGCAAACCATACGGGGAAAAATCGAGTCGGCAGCACATGGAGGAAACGGTGACTTTGACGGATGGAAAATTTCTGGTGAAAGAATCCTTACAAGAATTGTTGTCGGAAAAGTTTTTTTGAGTATATTTGTGGGGAAAATCAGCTTGGCATAATTCCCCGAAGCTTTCTGATGAAAGAGATAGAGCAGTTCATTCAGGTCAACATCATCGTGGACGACATCCACAAGGCAGCCAAGGCCTGGGCAGCACTGTTGGGACTTGCAGATGTGCGTGATAGACATGGGCAGTTGGGTATTGGAACTGCATCAGGTGGACCAGACGCCCAGTACGTTCCGGGAGTTCCAAGACAAGCACGGCTTTGGCGTTCACCACTTAGGTTTTGAGGTGGGAGACTACCGCGACAAGGTGATAAAGGAACTGAAGGCCATGGGATTCGAAACCGAGCGCACCATAGGCGTATATCCCGGCAGCAGCTGGACCATCGTGGACACCGAGGATGTGCTGGGTGTGAACCTGAACATCAAACCGAAACGATAAAACTATTAAACATCCTATAAAAATATGAAGAAAATTATCACATGCTTACTGGCTGCTTTGGGGCTGACTTCAGCCTGTGGCCAACAGAATTACGAGAATGTAGACGTGAAGGGGTTCTCGGCCCTGATGGAGGAGCCCAGCATTACGTTGCTGGATTGCCGTACCGCAGATGAATACAAGGAAGGACACATCGAGGGAGCGTTGAACATCGACCAGAAACAGGGCGATTTTGTGGAGAAAGCAAAGGCAGCCCTTTCCAAGGACAAAAAAATCGCCATTTATTGCAGGAGTGGCCGCCGTTCTGCCGATGCAGCGGGTAAACTGGCTGCTGAAGGTTTTCAGTGCGTGAATCTCAAAGGCGGCATCCTGGCATGGAAAGAAGCCAATCTGCCCGTGACGACCGATTCCTATGAGGTGGATGTCTTCAAGACCAAGAGCGGAAAGGTGGTGAAATTTCATGCTCTCATGCATGCCAGCATCCGTATGGAGTATGACGGGCAAGAGATAGAAATCGACCCTGTGGGCAAGTTGCGCGACCGGACAGTCGACTATTCCGCCATGCCCAAGGCCGACTATATCTTCGTGACTCATGAGCATGCCGACCATTATGACGAGGCCACCCTCAAACTGCTCAGCAGCGAGAAGACGAAGTTGATTACGAACAAGCGGTGTGCCGACATGTATGGTTCGGGCGACGTGATGGTCAACGGCGACCAGAAACAGATAGCAGAAGGTTTCACGGTGGAAGCCGTGCCAGCCTACAACACGACAGAGGGGCATTTGCAGTTCCATCCCAAAGGAAGAGACAACGGCTACATTCTCACCATCGACGGACTGAGAATCTATTTTGCCGGTGATACGGAAGATATTCCCGAGATGGCATCTATCAAGGATATCGACATCGCCTTCCTGCCCTGCAACCAGCCCTTCACGATGACGACAGACCAACTGGTCAAGGCTGCCAAGACCATCAAGCCCAAAGTGCTGTTCCCCTACCACTATGGTCAGACAGATTTGAGCAATGTGCCCTCACAACTAAAAGGTGAGGGGATAGACGTCAGAATCAGACACTACGAATAGACACCGACAACATCACACATCATGCACCATACCGCAAACGGTATGGTGTATGTTTTTTACAGCCACATCTTTCCGCATGGCTTCCCCGAGAGAGATACCCGCAGGATTGATGCATTCCACACGGGCGAAACCCGCCTGAAACAGTTGTTCGCGGTCGTTGATTTTTCCCGCTATCAACATGACAGGGACCTGGCCAGCCAGTTCCAACACCCCCACAGGGAGTTTTCCCATCAAGGTCTGCCGGTCGGCAGCACCTTCTCCGGTGACGATGAAGTCAGCATCACGAATCAAGTCCTTAAACCGGATGGTATCGAGCAGCAACCGGATGCCGGGTTGGCATTCCGCATCGAGGTATTGCAGGAACGCAT
>CACXDY010000364.1 GCA_902766505.1 uncultured Prevotellaceae bacterium | reverse complement strand
TAACTTTGCATCGTGTTTTTCATGGTATTAGATTATTAAGGTTAATAAAGATTGGTTGTCGTGAGACAATCAATTTTTTTGTGCCTGTATGGATCCATGCAGGCACAAACTGTTTATAGGGAGTTCCACAGGCTTTTTAACCTGATGTCACACGGTATATTGAAAAGTTATTTCAAGATTACTTTCTTGTTGCCGACAATATATATTCCTTTTTTTGTCGGTTTCCCATCGATGCGTATGCCTTCCAGTGTGTAATAAGTATCGTTGTTGTAGGCAGTATGGTAGTTGGGGTTGATGCCAGACTCACCTTCTTCCTCAATGAAAAAGAAATCTTTCCATCCATTGGCATTGCAGAATAGGTCGTATGTTCCTTTTGGAACAATCAAGGTAGTGTTAGCCTTCGTTTTCTGGGTAAACTTCTCACTGACAATATTAGGATTCGTAAAATTACATTTTATGGTTTCGATTTCATCACTGAAAGTATAGGGTAAGGAAGTGACATATTGCCCAATTGTCAGATGCTTCAAGCCATAGAAAATCTGATTGTCGTCAGGCTCTTCTTCCATATTTCTGCCCCAATAAAGATTTTCCACAGTTTCCAGTTCACCATAATCATCCCAAAAGTAATCACCTAAATAAAGGTTTTCTTGGCTATCTTCGAAAGTAAGATCTTTAATGTATGGACATTTGCTGATGGCACTCCACATAAAATATTTTACAGTTGGGGGAACAGAGAAAGTAGTAAATGGACAGCCATAAAATGAATCATACATGATATACAATAGTGATGGAGGGAAATTGATGGTGGTTAGATTATTACAACTATCAAACATACTATTTTGAATAGCGATGAAATCATCAGGTAATGTGACGTTTGTCAGTTGTTTGCATTCTGAAAATGCATACTCATCCGTTAACGATATCCCCTTAGGAATCGTGATGGAGGTGAGTCCTGACCCTCTAAAACAACTTTCTCCAATACCACAAGGATCCATAGGATCAGGTAAATCAATGGAATGCAATTCTTTACATCCTGCGAAAGTCAACTTTTTCAATACCTTCAGATTTTCGGGAATATTGATGGAGGCAAGTTTTTCGCAGTCTTTGAATGCTCCAACTCCCAAATCGGTAAGTGTAGAGGGCAAGACCACATTGGTCAGATTATAACAATAGGCTAAAGCATATTGTTCTATGGTTTTTACTCCCTTGTCGCCATCAGTAAGAAAAGTGAGTGAAGTCATTTTTTGATCAAGTAAAGCATTATATTTTACTTTTGTGACTTCAAATGTGTAACGCCCTCTGGTGATTGTTGCTGGAATCGTGATGGCTCCAGTATAATAAACATCAATGGGAGGGTGAACTACTACAGCCTCCATCGTATTCATGTCATACTGGTAATAAATACCATCGACAATTAAATCATATTCATAATCATTTTGAGCATAGGAGAAAGAAAAGAATATCAGCATTAATCCTAAGAAATAAAATCTCTTGGGGATAAAAAACATCAATAATTTTGCGTAGTGATTTGTTTCTTGATTGTTAGTTTTCATGATGATAAGGTTTTTGTAATCAATTATGCCTCAAAAATATAAAAAAAACACGCACCAATAGTTCTTGCTCCGTTAATTAACGTTAATTTGGTTGTTGACTTGGGAACACGGTGGATAGTGAAGTAGGGTTGAAATACTATTACCAGTCTCTTATTCAGAAACGACCACAAAGAAAAAAGAGCATCATCATGATAAAAAGGAAGTTGACTTTTTGTTCAAACACCTTCAACAGATTATAAAAAAACTGCTTGAAATAAAAAACTTTAAAAAAAATTTGTCAGTTTCGTTTCAAATGTGTAATTTTGCCACCAAATCTTACATTCTGTCATTGGCAGTTTTTTAATTGCCGGAATGAGCAGAAATTCAAGCATGTCAGCCATGTGAATGGCGAAGTGCGATATCATTCAAATATTAAAGGTCACAAAATTCACTTTTTATGAAAAAATATCTTGCTCCTATCACTGAGATAGAACAGTCGATGCTGGTTGAAAGTCCATTTGCACTTTCCTTGGAATCATTTGGAGGTTCAGAGGGTAAGCGGGCCGGACTTCCTGTTACTGGAGATTACATGGGCGATCCTGTTTTCAAAGCAGGTGGCTTTTCCAATGAAGATCTTTGGGACGGCGAAGAAGAAGAATAAGTCAGCAACGACCATATTTTATGAAATGATTACTCCCGTTAGCCAACAGGGAGAATTATACAATATAGGCAGCACTTGTGCTGCTTTTTTTTGTGCCCTGTCCCATATTTTCATTATTGAGCGGCGGAAAATGGGTTAAAAATGCATTAAGTTGCACTAAATCAAAACTTTTCTTAAAAAAAATATCTCATAAATGGATTTTTTTTCGTAATTTTGGCGCGTTAATTGGAAATGGTTCTTCGGATTACATTCCATCAATCCGGATTATAATTTGATCAGACATGACAGACAGTACAAAATGCCCAGTTTGTGGGCGTACGGGCATACCAGACTATCGTAGTGGTGACGTGAGATGCCCCGAATGTGGAAGCAATCTGAAAGTTTTCCGCATTCTCGACAGCATGGAGAGCGACCGAAGGTCGAAGGCCAGCATATGGAAACCTGTAGGAATCATGGCTCTCGTCGCAGCAGCCCTCTTCGCTATACTCTATTTCACCAAAGGAACGACGCCAGAGGCAGATGCCCAGCGTATTTCCATGCTTGAGGATTCCATCGCCACATTGAATCACAAAATGGGAGATTTGAAGTCGGGCAAACAAGAGACACCCAATGTGGTGGAGGCTGCCGCTCAAACCAGTAAGTCAGATTCTCCTTCCGAAGAGGCGAAGGACGCTTCATCCGAGGACGACGGAATCACGGCTCCTCCGGGCAAGGTGGTGGAGAAAGACGGAAAGAAATATTATACCGTCCAGAAAGGTGACTCCTGGTGGAAGATTTCTCAGAAACTTTACAAAGGTAAAATCAAGGACTTCGAACTGGCCAAGATGAACGGTAAGAAAGCATCTGAGCCATTGGAGATTGGTCAGGAGGTCATTGTGAAATAAACGAAATACTATCGCTATGAGCAAATACGACGATATCAGAGAGGAAATCAAACATCTGTTTGAAGACAATATCCAACTCAACAATTGGATTTCCGCACAAGAGCAGTCCAACGACAACCAGGTGGGCGAGATGTGCCGTGAATTTCTGAAAGTGCTGGAGTCTTTCGAATGGGCAGAGGCTACTATCCATGAGCGTGGACTCGACCAGAGCCGCATCTCCACCAGTGCCATTGCCCGAATGTTGACCGCCAAGACCAAGTTGCTCGAGGTGCTCGAACAGTATGGTGTAAGGAAAGTGGAATTTCCCAACGGCGTGTTCGATGCCACAAAAGCAAAAATCGTGGGTACCGTGAAGGACGATGAGAAACCCGATGGCACGGTAGCCAGTATTTCCCGCGATGGCTTCTACCGTAAGGAGAAACTTTTGCGGCAGGCTGAAGTCATTGTAGTCAAAAACAATTAATATACTTCGGAACCTAAAACCTAAACGAGGGCATGTCTGACGGCATGCCCTCTGTTTTGTTTTATTGTATCTTTGCTTTGCCCGTTACGGCTTTTTATCGTCCTCGTCCTCATCGGTCACGCCTCCGAATTCTTTTAGGAACCAGATCATTTCCTCAGATTCGGAGACCCTGTCGCCATCGGTGTATTCGAAGATGAAATCATCGATGAGCCATTTCTCATCCTCATAAGTCAACTTGAGCGTTACATTCTGTCCTTCTGGGTACTCCTCGCCAATGTCGAAGTGCACGTCTGCGTAGGCCGACTCCAATGAGACGTAGTAAACGCGCATCACGCTGTCGGATTTGATGTGGATGTCGCTACCCATCAGACCGCGGAAACTAAAAGCCCGGAATACAGAGTCGGCTCTCCGCTTGTCGCTGTAGTAGGCCTTTGCATTGTCGCATTGCTCGCGGAGGATGTTGATGCGCTCCGACCAGTTGCGTCCACCCACATGGTTGCGTCCGCTCAGCATCTCATCCTGAACCAGACGCTCCACCACGGCACGTATCACTGCTGTGGAATGGGTGCGCTCATAGGCAGCCAACGAGTCGCGGTGGGCTTTCTCCATGGCGGCGATACGGGCATTCTCCAACTCCCTGGCCTGTCGGATGGAGTCACGTTCCGCACGTTCTGCCGCCACCCGTTTTTGTTCTTTATCATAAAAATAATAGCCGGTGCCCCCTCCAAGGACAAGCAGCACAGCCAGAATAATCAATGCTTTCTTCATGTTTTTGGCAGTTTAGTCGGATTGGCCTTTTAACTGTTCCATCAATTCCGGTAACTCATCCGACAGTTCGGGGTAGGATACTGCAAAGGAGTCGAGTGATATCGGGGTGCCTGCATCGTTGAATGCTTTCAACGTGTCGGCAGGACTTTCCATGGCAAAAGCCACCGTCCCGTTGTCATGATACAGCGTGAAAGTGGTTATATGGCCGTCGACAGTTTGCATGCACCATGTGGAAGTGTCTGCACTCCACACTTCACCCGTATAGGGTTCGCCTTTCATCAGGATTAGAGCGTCTTCGCAGGAGACATCGTTCATCGTCACCTTCGTTTTCGTACACGACAAAAAGCACAGCACCATCATGCCGGCTAAGAACAGTTTCCGTAAGTTCATTTCCAATCAGTTGTTTATTTCGCAAAGTTACGAAATCATCTGAAAACAAACAACTTTTCAAGCAAAAAAAACAGGCACCTGTTATCAGTGCCTGGATTTTTTTGTGTAATTAATCCTTGTTTGCCAGCGCTTTGCTGTAAACCTCAAAAAAGTCAAAGTCTAAGATTTTAGAGATTCTTACTAAATCACGCGTGTCAATCGATTGCTTTGAGAATATCTTATAGACGTTGGTCCTGCTGCATGATAATTCCCCAGCAAACCATACGACCGATTTGCGCCTTTGCTTTAATGTCTGCCTGATCAGTTCTCCAATGTGTACCAATTCTCAAATTGTTAAAAGTTAATCCCAAGAGTGCGTACACTCATTTTTTTAAAAAGCTATGCAAATATAAAGAATAATTAAGGATTGTCATAGATAAAATATGTTAAATTGATAGAAGTGTAAACTGATAAACTACATTAATATAACAGTTGTAAATTATTTACTGACAATTTGTTACGAATTGTTACTATTTGTGCGTGCGTTCTGATTTTGTTTTTGCTGAAATGTCATAGGTCTTTTATGTCATTTTCTTAATTTTGCTAATGTAAAAAAATTTTGTATGAATGGTTTAAACAAGAATTATGCCTTGCTGGCAGAGTCCATGCAATGCTGGGAGAAAATGGCTGATTTCAGAGCCAAGAGAGAACGTTGTAAGCGATATTGCTATGGTGACCAATGGGGCGACACCATCGCGGTAGACGGGAAGAAGATGCGCGAGGAGCATTATATCAGGCTTCAGGGGAACGAGCCGTTGAAAAACAACCTCATCCGGCGTTTGGTCAAACAAGTTCTTGGCCTGTATCGTTCAGAGCGTTTGTCTACTGTCTTGCAAACTGCTGACAAGCGTCTCATCCAACCCGTTTCCGAAATGCTGGAGGATGAGCGTGAAGCCAACTATACCGGGGAGTTGGATGCCAGGGCGCTGGAAGAATTCCTGATTTCGGGTATGGCCGTTCAGCGCAAGACCTTTGGTCCGCGCGAGAGTGCCTATGGGATACGCACAGACAACGTTCACCTCGGTCGTTTTTTTATTGACACCCTTTCCGGCGACTGCCGGGGGTGGGATGTAGAACTGTTGGGAGAGGTTCACGACCTCCGTATGGATGCCCTTTTTGCAGCGTTTGCACAAAGTCCTGCCGATATCAGGGAGTTGTCGGAGATTTATAGGGTAGGGGATTACCAGGAGCGTTTGTTCCAGATGCTCGACCAGTGGGGGCAGGCCTCCCATGTGATGCCCGATTTTCTCCTGCCATCCTCCCCGGGGCTATGCCGGGTCATTGAGGTATGGCGCAAGGAACGCCGTCAGGGGATACTTCACCACGACCGTGATAATGGCGTCCTTCATTGGGTAGATGTTTCCTGTCTGAGTGGTGCAGAGATGCATGGCTGTCTGTCGGTCGATACCCACTGGCATTACTATTACCTGACACCTTTTGGCGACATCATCACCCATGGTGTGTCCCCCTATGCCCACGGCACACATCCCTATGTTGTCAAAGCCTATCCCTTTATCGATGGTGAGATTCATTCATTTGTTGATGATGTCATCGACCAGCAGCGATATACCAACCGCCTCATCACGCTTTATGATTGGGTGATGCGTTCATCTGCCAAGGGTGTACTTTTGGTGCCTGAGGAGTGTATTCCCGATGGCAGTTCGATAGAGGATATCGCAGAGGAATGGGCGCAATTTAATGGGGTGATACCTGTCCGCACGCGGAACACAGGTGTGCTGCCCCATCAGGTGTCGGCCAATGCTGTCAATATCGGTATCAATGAACTCCTCCAGACACAACTCAATTTCATGGAGGATATTTCGGGCGTCACAGGAGCCCTTCAGGGAAAAATGGCCAGTGCCAGTGTCAGTGGAAAACTGTTCGAACAACAGACCCACAACGCCACGCTCTCACAACTCGACCTGCTCGATACGTTTCGTCATTTCATTCACGACGGTATGAAAAAAGAACTCTCGCTGCTACAACAGTTCGGTTCCGATACCATGCTCAAGAATTATTTGCCTGAAGATGAAGTCCCCATTTTCCGTCACGCGCTATTCCGTCTTACCACCTCCAAGTCATGATGTGTCACTCACTATTTTTTTTTACAAACAAATTGTGAAATAATGTTAATACGCAAAGTCTCGGATAACAATGAGCCGTAATAATGATTATATTTGCAGTCGAAATCAGTTGCTCATGATGTGACTGCTTTTCGATTCATCTGTTGGCCAAGTAAGGGTTTTGGAATCAAAATTGTTCTTTCAATTTAACTGTGCCAAACAAAGAAAAATGTGACTTTTTTTGATAATCCTATGTCGGATAGGATTGCATGGGGGAGTGTTCCTTCTAAGGGCACTCTCCTTTTTTATTGGCACAAAAAATCCCGTTTTCCTTCCTCGGAGAAAAACGGGATTTTGTCATTGGCATTTAGTTTTAACGTACCACTTCCGTGAATTCAGGTTGAGCGCCTTGAGCATTCCCTACTGTCACGTAGATGGTAGAGGTGGATTCTTCTCCGTTCATGCCACGGCTTTTGACGGTGAACTGGTAATCAGTGCCATCAGGAGTTGCTCTCTTGCCCACTGTTGAGGGAGTGCCGAGTGGGAACTGATAACTTGAGCAGGCAGCATCGAAGATGGCCTTCTCTGCATCCGTCACGGGTTTTTGTTCGGAATATGCTGGCAGTTTGGCTACTTTGCCTTTCTTGTAACCATTTTCGATTAAGAATCTGTTAAGTTCTTTCTCAGCAGCATCGACTCTTGCTGTTCGTACACCATAGCCTTTTAGTATTTTTGCTTTCGGCAATGCTTTCTTGAGAGCATCCGATGAGGTGTTGAGTCCGCCACTGCCAAAGGTACAGAAAGGAACGACTGTTTTTCCGGCGAAATCATAATTCTTGACAAGCGAGGCTATCGGCATGGCATAGGTGCCAAACCATATCGGGTATCCGATGAAGATGACATCGTAGTTGGCAATTTTAGATTTGAGAGGTTTGAGTTCGGGAGTCTCTCCACTTTGCATCTCACGCTGTCCCCGTTGAATGGTCTCCTGGAAGTTTCCTGAATAGGGATTGACTGCCTCGATGCTTTCCATGTCGGCATTGAGTTGTTTCTGCAAAACTTCTGCCACCTTCTTTGTTGTTCCGGTCTCAGAGTAATAGAGCACCAGGCATTTTTGCGCATGACAAGTCAAGGCTGTACCCACTAATGCGCATGATAGTATAAGTTTCTTCATAAGTTGATCTAAAAAATTAGTTAAGAGATAATTTGGGTGTAAAGGTATAGCATTCCATTGAAATATCCAAAAAAACGTCTCGCTTTCTTCGATGTCCAGGTTTTGCGAATGAATTTCCTTTTGCTTAAAATAATTATCTTGAATATGATAAAAATGACCTTTTCTTATATAATAAAATTGTTTTTTTCAAAACAATTGGAATTTCTCTTTTTTTTTATTATCTTTGTAAAATAATAAACCTAATATCAATAAAATAAATAAATATAATGAGAAAAATGTATCATTCAGTTTCCAGGGCATGCATACTCATGATGCTGCTTTTGGGGTATGTGGCAGGTTTGCGTGCAGCATCCTTCACATACACTTTGACTACACACACGGATGGCAGGACCATAACCGGGACCGCCAATCTCGCTGAGGGAGCCAGTTTGGAGGACAATATGCCACAGGCTCTGTGGCGTGCTTTCTGCACCTATACCTACTATAGTGATGCGGAGAAGACAATGGAGATTACAACCGCTCCTTCGTCATCGGGCACAATCTATGTTGACTATGTGTTCGACCCGCCATTCTTCATGTCAGAAGAGGGTGGTGAGCCTATTTGGCATTATCTGCGTACATACAATGCAGGCGGTACCAATAACCATTTTGTCTTTTATAGGCAAAATGAAGAGAATACATACTCCAGACAGACCATTCGTGGTTATCAAGGTACGACTCCACCTGCCCCCTCCACTTCGGGCAATGCTACGATGACGAAGAAGGGTCATGCGGAATGGGCCTTCTATGGGGACGCCTATGATTTCCGTATCAAAGTCAATGATCCGGATATAGCCAATCCATGGATGGTTTGGACTGGCACCTCAGGTACAAAAACCATTCGATTGGGGTCGTATCCGGCTCCGGGCATAGGATGGCAACTTTATGTCAATACTGCCACCAACAATAGGCTGAAGTCGGGAACGATGGCTTTGGGAGTACCAGGAGTCGATAATTATTTAGCCAACTTGGAAAACTTGTCGTCTAATATTCCTACCCAAGGTCTTGATACCAGCAGGCAATTCTTTGACAGCCATAACAGGTTGGTTCACAAAACAGGCGAATCAAGTAGCGGTTCTTATCAAAGAAATCTCTGGTGGTATGCCTTCTTTGCCACTCCTGTCAGCAACTCTCCTACTACTACAGACATTTGGCATATCACTTATAAGATTATCAAGGCTTATGACTACAATAAGCAGCGTGGTGATAATCAGATAGCCCAGAAACCTCAAAACACAGAAATCATCCACGATGCAAGGTTTAATACCAGTTTGGAATTGGATGGTTGCAGTTATACCTTCTACAAGGATGCTAAGTTGACAGAGATGTATGGAGAGAGTGAGACGCTGCCCTTGGGATGCAACTCCGTCGTTTATGTGAAGGAGAGTTGTCCGCAAACCGACCATTGGGTGACCATGGTATCTCCTTTCACCATAGATGATGTGACCCAGTATTTCGGTTCCCGAGATGACGGCAAGACCCCTGCCGCCAGTGTGTTGGAGTACACCTCAGTTGCAACGACTGATAACGGCAACGATATGGTGAGTGTGCATCTGACCTTCACGGAAACGACGACCATGGAAGCCAATAAGCCATATCTGATTAAGTTTGATGAGGTGGGAACCGTTATGCTTGCCAAACAGGAGGCGGATAAAGCCGATGCCACAGCCTCGGAGAGTGACTTGGAAGAAGTGACTTTCTTTGACAGCAATGTGCCGAATGTCAATGTGACGATGAAGGGCACTTATGAAGGTGTGACATTGACTCCTCAGAGCACCACGAGCGACCCCGCCTATTTCTATTTCGGGTATAATTCGAAGTATGATCCGGAAAGCGCTGATTACGACGAGGAGGCTGCTCAGGGCAAGTTGCCTTATAATTTCTATAAGGTGAAGAGCAAAAATGCAGTCATCAGTCCGTACCGTTGCTATTTCTACGCTACGGGAACCAATTCGTTGGTTAATCTTTCCATGATGAATATGACCGATGGTATCGGTGAGGTGATGGATGAGGTCGTTGTGCATCGTCCTGCCATGGGCGTCTATAATCTCAAGGGTCAGAAACTACGTGGTATCAATACCATGGAAGGTTTGCCAGCTGGCATCTATATAGTGAATGGTAAGAAGCTGGTTGTAAAATAATTCTAAATACAAGAATCATGAAAAAGGAAATATATCTTCAGCCAGAGGTAACCATTTCTGATATGGTTATGGAAGCCTATTTTGCAGTGGGTCTCTCACAGGCTACCGGTATGGGAGGGAATGATTTGGTTATCGGCGATGCCGAGGACGATGAAGATGTCGCTCCAACGGCCAACCATCTGAATTTCTGGGATGACAGTTCAGATAATTATTGAAAGATACACATATTATTATATAAGAACGAGGGTGCGTCATTTTTTTTGGCGCACCCTCATTCTTTTTCATGGTTGATGGATAGGGGGTAATAGATTGTTCATCCCCCAATAGGGAGATATAGGATTTTTCTTGCAAGCCTGGAGAAAGATTTTGGTGTTTGTCTTGCTACTCGGCGATGTTGAGTTGGTGAGTTGTAGAGGCCTTTTGAAGAAGGAAAATACCGATTTTTGAGTATTGCGTGATTTTTCAAACCAACATACCTTTGCGTCCAGAAAGAAATGGTAAAAAAGATATGTTGAAAAGAATTCTTTTATTTTTAACGATTGCCCTTTCATTTGCATCCATGGCATCGGCTCAGGAAAATGTGGGAGACAGTGTGATGGACCATGCCAAAGGCAATCGTCTCAGTGTGGGAGGATATGGCGAAGTGGCATTCTCCCGTCATTTTTTCAGCGACAATGTCTATCGTTATACAAAGGCCGACCAGTATAAGAACGACCCCAGCCATGGCCGTTTCGATATTCCCCATGCCGTGATTTATCTGGGTTACGACTTCGGCAAAGGATGGACGATGGGAACGGAGATAGAGTTTGAACACACAGGAACAGGAACCAGTGTGGAACAAGAATTCGAGGAAGCAGGAGAATGGGAGCAAGAAGTGGAAAAAGGCGGTGAGGTAGAGTTGGAGCAATTCTGGATACAGAAGAGTTTATGCCGTGGCCTCAACCTTCGTGTCGGCCACATTGTGGTTCCCGTAGGTCTCAACAATGCCCATCACGAACCACTACATTTCTTCACTGTCTACCGGCCGGAAGGCGAGAACACCATCCTGCCCTCGACATGGCACGACACCGGCATCAGCCTTTGGGGCCGTCTGAAGGACTTCCGATATGAACTTCAGGTGATCGCCGGTCTCGATGCGTTTCAGTTTGGCCGTGACAACTGGGTAAAGAAAGGTGCTGGTTCTGCTTTTGAGTATAAGGTGGCCAACAAATATGGTTTTGTTGCCCGTGTCGACAACTACACGATTCCAGGACTCCGTATCGGTGTAAGTGGTTTCTATGGCAAGTCTATGCACAACACCTATCCCCACGATATGGAAGGTGAGAATGCCGATGGCACGAAGAAGTCGAACAACAATGTGAAAGGTCAAGTGGCCATCGGTTCCATAGATTTTACCTTCAACCGGTTCAACTGGATAGTTCGCGGACAGGCCGACTATGGTTATGTGGGAGATGCTGCAGCAATCAACATCATCAAGCGCACCCGTGGAAAAATCAGCAACTCACCCTATAGTACGACCCCTGTTGGACAAAATGCCATCGCCATTGGTATGGAGGCAGGCTATGACCTCTTCTCCCAGTTTGCCAAATTGCGCCAACAGGCACAGAAATGCTATGTGTTTGGCCGTTATGAGTACTATGATTCCTATATTCCCACAACAGAACAACAGGACTATCAGTTTACGAAGAAAAACCGCATAGCGTTGGGCCTGAACTATTATCCGGTGCCG
This sequence comes from uncultured Prevotellaceae bacterium, assembly GCA_902766505.1. GTDB lineage: Bacteria > Bacteroidota > Bacteroidia > Bacteroidales > Bacteroidaceae > Prevotella. The sequence continues at coordinate 6,936 of CACXDY010000364.1, read as the reverse complement.
CAAATTGCTGTCAAGGCAGAGTTCTCGGAGCGTTTCCTGAAGAGCCAGTACAACAATGAGCCCTCCGTCAACGTTGGTATTGCCTACGAGGGATTCTTCTTGTAAAACAAATGAATAGGAGAGAATACAAAAACTAAATATCAAATAAAACGATTATGAAAAAGTATCTGACAATGTTTGCCTGTCTTCTGACAGGCGTCATCACATTCAGTTCATGTAGTGATGATGACGATGAGAAAGAGAAAAAAGATTCCGCCCAGGTGACTGCTATCGCCAATCTCTCGAAACAGTATGTGGAGAATGTGGTGTATCCTACCTATACCAACTTGGCTAACGCCACTGGAGAACTTTACGACAAACTGGAAGCCGCCAAGGCTGCCTATCGCCAGGGAACGCTGAAACAAGAAGACATTGACAATATCTGCAATGTGTTCCTCAAAGCGCGTGAATACTGGGAGAAGTCCGAGGCCTTCCTCTATGGTCCCGCCACCACTTTCGGCATCGACCCCCATATCGACACATGGCCTCTTGACCTCGATGCCCTTGCCGTCGCCCTCAGCAATGCCAATCAGGTGGCCATGCTCGACAACGGCGATGACGGTATAGCCTATGCCGGTGCCAAGTTAGGTCAGGAACTGCTTGGATTCCACGGCATCGAGTTTATCATCTTCCGCGACGGCCAGAACCGTTCCCTGTCCACCTTGAAGACGGAGGAGAGCGACAATGCTTTCACGGCCATCAATGCCCATGTGACCGGCGAGCAGGAATTGATATATGCTGCTGCCGTTGCCGGAGACTTGCGTGACAAGTGCTATCAATTGGAGGTGGCATGGAGAGGAGAAAGCGCATCAAGAGACCACTTCGACCGTGTGGAGGAGTGCGAGTATGAGACACAGATAGGTTCTATGTTCTATGGCGACAACATACTCAACGCTACCAAGGCCGGCAGTACCTTCAAGACCTGGCAGGAGGTGCTCATCACCATTTTTGACTCAGGATGCTCCAACATTGCCAACGAGGTGGCCAACACCAAGATGGGTAATGCCTATACAGGAGAAGACCCCAACTACATTGAATCACCCTACAGCAAGAAGTCGTTCAACGATTTCTACGACAACATCATTAGTATCAAGAACTCTCTCTATGGAGGGGTCAACTTGAGCAGTCCGGCCAATGCATCCGTCATGAGTTTCCTCAATGCCGAGAATGTCACGTTGGCCAGAGACCTGAGCAGCAAACTGGAGGCAGCCCTCTCCGCTCTCAACAACTGCAAGAGAGGTGCAGCATTTGTAGACAATCCCACCTCGTCCAATGTGAAAGCAGCCATGGATGCCATCAACGACCTCAACGATCAGTTGGCAGCCGGTGCCACATGGGCAGCCACCGTCAAATAATCTGATATGCGAAAAAATCATCAATCCATCCGTACCACCCTCTACCTGGCTCTTACGGGTCTGGCGAGCCTCACTTTCATGGCTTGTCATGACGACGATGTAGAAGAAGCCGTCAAGGTAGAAGCCGACTATATCGGTCAGGCCGTGGGCAATTTCTCTGCCGACGAATGGTATCCTGGCGGTCGGCAGGGTACTACCGACAACGTCTCCGCCGGCTGTTATGAAGACGAGACGCCGGCCGTGAATGCTATGGGACTCATGGAAGCGTTCAACAAAGGCGAAGCCTTTTTCGAGCGCAACTACAATATGGGCACTCCCCCCTTCAATGGCTTAGGTCCTGCGGCAGTCCGTAAGTCATGTCTGGACTGTCACCCGGCCTATGGTCATGGCAAGCGGGTCGACCGTTACACCGCTTCATGGGGCAATGGCTATCTGCTGGTGGTCTATCATCCCAATTCACCTGGAAGCGATGATGGTCCCTATGTCTCCGAAGTGACGGGTATGCCCCAGACCATCGGCACCTCTCCTTTCCTCGCACCCATCGATGAGGACCAGATACAGTTGGAGTGGAAGCAACTCACGGCCATGGAAAGTGGGATTCCCATGACCTTTGCCGATGGCGAGAAATACGAACTGATTTATCCGGAACTCTATATCCCGCGTGAGGCCTTCAATACCAATCCCACCCCTTATGAAACGGGCGATGTGGCCTTCCGTTTGGAGAGCACCATCGGTATTATCGGAACCGGGCTCATCGATGCCATACCCGATGATTCCATCAAGGCGCAGTATCAGCGTGAGGCCCCCTACGTGGACCTCAATCCTGCCATGTGGGACAAAGCCGCCAACGACTGGGCTCCCACAGCCCTGTATACGGCCAACGGTGTGAACCGCATCAAGAAATTCACTTATGCCTGCACCCGCGGTTCCCTGCAGGACGGTGCCGGTGCCAATGCCATTTGGAATATCACCAATGTGAGCCGCAGCGACCGTCCTTATCTCTATTCCACCAATGCCTGGGCGAAAAAGATGAGTGAGACTCCCTCTGTGATTGCCGCCATCAAGGCCAATCCCGCTTCGCCTTATTATGCCGACGGCACCGAAGCCGGCATTTCCGAAGCCGTCTATGGCCTGTTGTCGCCCGGAACCAACCAGTTTGACAACAAGTGGCATAATTTCGAACCCGAGATGAGCGACATCAATTTCTGGGCCTTCATGGTCTGGCACCGTGGTCTCGCCATTCCCCGTGCCCGCAACCTGAACGACCCGGAGGTACAGCGTGGCAAACAAGTGTTCAACGAGATAGGTTGCGCTACCTGCCACCGTCCGAGATGGCAGACCACCACCGATGATTATTGGGCTCCCAATATCATCACAGCCAATCATCTGGCACTTCCCCGTTATCAGAATCAGACGATCTATCCCTATACCGACATGGTGCAGCACCGGTTGTTCATGAAAAACGGTATCCATGGTTCTTGGTGCCGTACCACCCCGTTGTGGGGCCGCGGTCTCTCTAAGATTAATACCGGAGCCGAGGACCGTCTGCATGACTGCCGTGCCCGTAATGAGATAGAGGCCATCATGTGGCATGGCTACAGCAAGGAGAGCGATGCTTATGAGTCGACGTTGAAATTCTATCATCTCAGCAAAAAAGACCGTGATGCCGTGGTGAAATTTCTCCAAGCTATTTAATCATAAAGTTAATTATTATGAGGGGGTTGCCCATTAGTGGCAACTCCCCTTTTATCGTTTTTTCACATCATGCTCAAAAAAACACTTATCGCCAGTTATGTTTCCCTCTTGGTCATCATGGGCGCGGCCACCGTGGTAGAAAAATATCATGGCACTGACTATGCCGAAACTTATGTCTATGGTGCCTGGTGGTTTACTGCCCTTTGGGCCATCTTGGCGGCTACGGCAGTTTGCTGGATAGTAAGGCGCCGGATGCGTCGTTGGAGTCTCGTCACCCTTCACGGCGCATTGCTGCTGATACTCGCCGGAGCCTTGTTGACTCATCTCACCGGCAGGCAGGGCATGATGCACCTCTACCCTGGAGAGAAAACCGCGACATATGTTGTAGCCGATGCAGAAAAAACACCCATCACACTTCCCTTTGAGGTGCGCCTCGACAGTTTTGTCACCGCCTATCATTCGGGAACCACCTCAGCCTTGGATTATCGTTCTCATCTCACGGTGACCGAGAGAAATGAGTCGCGTAGCGTGGTTGTTTCCATGAACAACATCTTATCCGCTCATGGCATCCGTCTTTATCAAAGTGGGTACGACCCGGCAACAGGTGGGTGTACGTTGGCCGTGAACAGTGACCCCTGGGGAATTCCTGTGACGTATACAGGCTATGCGTTGCTGTTTATATCCCTTCTCTGGATGTTGGCCGACCCCAAAGGCACTTTCCGGCGGCTGTTGCACCATCCGTTGGTCGCCCGTCCCTCCATGATAATGCTCGTCGTGCTGGGATTCGCCTTCTCCTCGGGGGCACAGGCACAGCGGGCGTTGCCAGATTCGCTGGCCGACAAGTTTGGGCAGTTGTATGTGCATCACAATGGCCGTATCTGTCAGATGCAGACCTTGGCACTCGATTTTACCAAGAAGTTGTGCGGGAAGAGAGCTTTCGAAGGATACTGTGCTGAGCAGGTGGTCACAGGTTTCATCTTCTTTGGCGACGACTGGAGCAAAGCCCCGCTGATACGTGTCAAAGGAAAAGTGAGGGACAGGCTTTCCCTCCCCTCAAAAGTCAGTTTCAACGATTTCTTCAATCCCTCTCACGGTTATCAACTCGGCCCTTTGGTGGAGGAGTATTTCCGGGGCGACACCGACAAGTTGCATGAGGAAGCCATGCGTTATGACGACAAACTGCAGTTGATTCTCCAGTTAAGGGAAGGCAAGTTGTTGAAAGTATTCCCCTTCCACTCAAAGACCGACGGACTCAACTGGTATTCGCCCACCGATAAACTGCCCGACGATATGGAAGAAGAGCGGAAACAATATATCAGCACCATTTTCTCCTATCTTTATCAAGATGCGCTGAGTGGCAACTATGACCGCATGGGCGAGACCCTTGACAAAATGCTGCGCTATCAGGAAACCTATGGTGGCTCCTCCATCCCGTCCGACACGAAAAATAAGGCCGAGAGGCTCTACAATGCCATCCCCTTCGCCACCATTCTGTTTATGGTCAATTTGTTCATGGCCGTCGTGTCGTTGTTTGTCCGCAGGTTTTCGGTTTTTGTGTTGGGATTGTCCTGGTGTGCACTGACCCTCTGTATTGCCCTGCGGTGGATTGTCAGCGGCAACGTGCCCATGTCGAATGGCTATGAGACCATGTTGTTGTCGGCCTGGCTCATCGCGACCATCTCGTTGTTGATGTGCCGCCGTTTTCCCATCGTGTTGACTTTCGGCTTCCTGATGAGCGGTTTCTTCCTTCTGGTATCGCATATCGGACAGATGGACCCGCAAATCACCTACGTCATGCCGGTGCTCAACTCCCCACTGCTCAGCATCCATGTCAGTATCATTATGATGGCCTATGCGTTGCTTAGCATGACTTTTGCCTGCGGTGTGACGGGCCTGCTGTTGAAAAAACACACCGGCTACCTGCATGTTCTTTCCCAGATATTCCTTTATCCCGCCTTGGCTACTTTGGCCATCGGTATTTTTACGGGAGCGGTATGGGCAAATATCAGTTGGGGAACCTATTGGAGTTGGGACCCCAAGGAAGTATGGGCTTTGATTACCCTGATGGTCTATGCCGTAGCCGTTCATTCTTCATCCCTTCACTGGATGAGGTCGGCCCGTCATTATCATCTGTATATGGTCGCGGCTTTCCTTACTTTGCTCATGACCTATTTCGGTGTGAATTATTTCCTGGGCGGCATGCATTCCTATGCATAGTTTTGTATAAAAATGGGCAAGAAAAAACTTAGAGTCGCTATTAGATAAATCAACAGACTGACTACCCTATAAGAACAACAATCCTGCCCGTTGAAAAACGTGGCAGGATTGTTGTATTTCTATGCTCCGTATGAGCATTGTTTAACGGGCTCTGGTCCCGAATGATTCTTGATGGTAGATGCTATACGCAGGGCTTCCAGGGCTTCAGTTGCTTGAAGAAGTCGTTGCCCTTGTCGTCCACCAGGATGAAGGCGGGGAAGTCCTCCACCACAATCTTCCAGATGGCCTCCATGCCGAGTTCGGGATATTCCACGCATTCAATCGACTTGATGCTCGACTGCGACAGTACGGCAGCCACGCCGCCGATAGAGCCGAGGTAGAAGCCGCCGTGTTTCTGGCAGGCGTCTGTCACGACTTGTCCGCGGTTTCCCTTGGCAATCATTACCAGAGAGGCACCATGGTCCTGGAACTCGTCGACGTACGGATCCATGCGGTTGGCCGTTGTGGGACCCATTGACCCGCAGGGGTATCCCTCTGGAGTCTTGGCTGGGCCGGCGTAGAGAATGGGGTGGTCCTTGAAGTAAGCCGGCATTTCTTCTCCGGCATCCAGACGAGCCTTCAGTTTGGCGTGTGCGATGTCGCGTGCGACGATGATGGTTCCCTTCAGGTTGACGCGTGTGCTGACGGGATACTTGGTGAGTTGGCGTCTTACCTCATCGATACCCTTGTCGAGGTCGATGACGATGCTGTTGGCACCCTCTCCAGCCTGGCAGAACTCAGCCGGAATCAACTCTGTGGGATTGTTGTCCATCTTCTCGAGCCATACACCGTCGGCATTGATTTTGGCCTTGATGTTACGGTCGGCCGAGCACGATACGCCCATGCCGATGGGGCAGGAGGCTCCGTGGCGTGGCAGACGGATGACACGTATGTCGTGAGCCAGGTGCTTGCCGCCGAATTGAGCACCGAGTCCAATCTTCTGTGCCTCGACGAGCAGTTTCTTCTCCAACTCGATGTCGCGGAATGCACGGCCCGTCTCATCACCCGTAGTGGGCAGTCCGTCGTAGTACTTGATGCTGGCGAGTTTCACGGTGAGCAGGTTTTTCTCTGCCGATGTTCCACCAATGACGAAGGCGATGTGATAGGGTGGGCAGGCTGCTGTTCCAAGCGACTTCATCTTCTCCACGAGGAAAGGCAGCAGCGTGCCCTCGTTCTGAATAGTGGCCTTTGTCATGGGGTAGAAGTAGGTCTTGTTGGCCGAGCCTCCGCCCTTGGCCACCATCACGAAGCGGTACTCCATTCCTTCTGTGGCCTCGATGTCGATTTGAGCCGGCAGGTTGCAACGGGTGTTCACCTCATCATACATGTTGAGCGGTGCATTCTGCGAGTAGCGCAGATTGTCCTGTGTGAAGGTGTTGTACACACCGAGACTCAGTGCTTCCTCGTCCTCGAATCCTGTCCATACCTGCTGTCCTTTCTCGCCGTGGATGATGGCCGTGCCGGTGTCCTGGCACAACGGGAGTTTGCCCTTCACGCTCACCTCGGCATTGCGCAGGAAGGTGAGGGCCACATACTTGTCGTTCTCGCTGGCCTCGGGGTCGCGCAGGATTTTGGCCACCTGTTCGTTGTG